>NZ_JBEYZY010000042.1:0-55377 GCF_040646295.1 Streptomyces sp. NPDC046197
CGACCGGTGATGACAGCACCACTGGTGACCACGGTCAGGGACATCTGATTGCTCTGCCCGGACTCCACAAGGGCAGCTATCGCAACGAGCAGCTCATCAAGCTTCGGCATGGGGTCGGATTCTATGCACCGGCCCGCCCGGGCGGCTTGGACGATGGCGCGTTCACCGTGCTGTTCGGATGCTCCGACTCCCGCCTGGCCGCCGAGATCATCTTCGACCGCGGCCTGGGAGACCCGTTCGTGGTACGCACCGCAGGCCACGTCATGGGACCGGAAGTGATCGGCAGCATCGAATACGGCGTCGACATACTGAACTGTCCCCTGGTCGTGGTCCTGGGCCACGAGGCGTGCGGTGCCGTCGGCGCCGCCCTGGAGGGCGGGGTGGCCCCGGCTGGCTACGTGCGCGACGTCGTCGAGCGGGTCACGCCCAGCGTGCTCTCGGCCCGGGCCGCCGGCCGCGTAAGCGGCGAGGAGATCCTGGACGAGCACATCCGGCACACCGTCGACCTGCTGCTGGACCGCTCCCGGCTGCTCGCCGAGAAGGTCGCCGCCGGACACGCCGCCGTGACGGGTCTGTGCTACGGCCTGGCCGACGGCACCGCACGCCTCGTCGCCACCCGCGGCCTCGACGTGCCCGTCACCACGGCACCCTGATCGCCGCAAAGTCCGGGTCGGCCGCGGCCGTCACTTCTGGGAGGCGGCGACCACGGCCGGCGACCGGTCACTTATGAGGGCCGGGGACCGGCGGCGCGGCGGAGCCGGTTGGCGATCGCCAGTCCCAGCCCCTCCTCCATGGGCACGGAGGCGATGATGAGGTCGCACCCCTGCCGGTCGAGGTCACGCAGGGCCCCGTACAGCCCGCGCGCGTAGGCGGCCATCGAAGACGGGACCGTCACCACGGCGTGCGCCTTCACCGGAGCGTCGGCGAAGGAGGCAGGCAGAAAGACGCCCACCTGGTGCCCCAGCTCCTGCGCCAGCTCCGCCTCGGCAATGACCTTCTCCGGCTCGACGAGGACGACTCGCGCATGCGGCGCGTAGTGGGACGGATGCTGGCCCGGCACCCGGACACGGCTCGTCGCAGGGACGGCGATCGGGCACCCCAACACCGCTTCGAGGTCCTCGCGCGTCACCCCGCCCGGCCGCAGGATGCTCGGGATCTCCCCGGTGGCGTCGACGATGGTCGACTCCACCCCGACCTCACAGGGGCCGCCGTCCAGCACGAAGTCGACCGCCTCGCCGAGCTCAGCACGGACATGGTCCGCCGTAGTGGGGCTAACCGAGCCGAAGCGGTTGGCGGACGGCGCCGTGACACCGCCGCCGAAGGCCGACAGCAACGCGAGCGCGACGGGGTGATCGGGCACACGCACGGCCACCGTCTCCAAGCCACCCGTCGCTTCCAGGGGCACCCGTTGCCCACGCCCCAGGACCAGCGTGAGGGGCCCCGGCCAGAAGTGTTCAGCCAGCAGGCGCGCCGCCTGGGGCACGTCCTTCACCCAGTCGTCCAGATGCTCCGCGCTGCCGATGTGGACGATCAGCGGGTGGGAGGGCGGACGTCCCTTGACCTGGAAGATGCGCGAGACGGCGGCGGGGTCCTCGGCATTGGCGCCCAGACCGTAGACGGTCTCGGTCGGGAGAGCCACCAGGCCCCCGGCGCGCAGCACACCGGCCGCCTTCTCGATGTCACTGTTTCTTGCCGTCACCCTCGCAATCCTAGGTGCGTCAAGGACCGGCGACGGTCTTGATCAATCTCAGCGCCAACTGCGGTCTCATTGGTCCCGGGCCGCTCGAGATCAACTATGGGTGGCCTTGGTGCTTATCTCGGCGACACCCCCGCAAGGCCGCGACGCCTGGCAGGGCAAGAGCTGCTGCGCGCCCCCGGCCACCGCCGCGGTGCCGGTCGCCAGCGGGGAGACAGACGCCTGCGGCTGCCGCCCCGGCTGCGACTGCTGCGGTTGAACCGACACGTGCACACGCAGAGGACCCCGGCCGTCACGTGGCCGGGGCCCTCTGTTGTCCAAGATCATGGCTTGGCGCTGATGGCTGTTCCGTCGTTCCCGGAGGCCGTGGACGCCCGCGAGTTCGTGGAAACTGAAGGCTCTTCAGCGCGAACCCGAGGGTGCGGTGCCCGGATTCTGGGGGATGGCCCCGTCGGTTCGGGGTCAACTCGCGGGGTGATGGAGACCTTTGAATCTTGAATCTCCTCACCCTGTGCTGAGGATGGCCCCGGAGTTGCTCGCCTTGCTTCCTCAGGCGTGCAAGTGCTGATCTGCGGGTGGATGCCGAACTTGAGGGCTGGCTCTTGGTCGGGTGGCTGGATGGGTACGAGGGCTGGGACGGGGCGGTCTGGAGTGGGTGGGGCCTCTCCCCTGGCCGGGAATAGGTGGTGTGGGAGCGGGCTCAGGGTTCGATGGCGAGGCGTTCGATGAGGTCGTCGCGCAGCGTGAACCGATAGCGGAGATCGATGGTGCCGCCGGGGAAGCTGCCTTCGAGGTGGTGTGTGGCGATGTAGTGGGCCGTGTCGGTCTGCTGGGCGTTCGTGAGGTGGATGGTGTAGGTGAATTCGGTGGCGGATCGGTCCAGCCACCGTTCGATCGCGGCGCTGCCCTGGTAGGTGTTGCCGTCGTCGATCACTGTGGCGTCGTCGGTGAACGTCGTGACCGCGGTGGCGGTGTCGTGGGCGCGGTGCGCTGTGAGGTAGCGGGTGATCACCTCGGGCAGGTCGCCCGGGGTGATGGTCCGGGGCTGGTTGTCGTGCATGACGCTCCTGATGGTGGTGGCGGGTTCAGACGGTGGGGGTGGTGCCGCCGTCGATGACGTGTTCGGCGCCGACGATGGCGGAGGCGCGGTCGGAGACGAGGAAGGCGACGAGCTCGGCGACCTCCTCGGGCCGGTTGGGACGGCCGAGCGGGATGCCTCCCAGGGAGTCCATGAGCCGGCCCAGCGCCGCTTCCTGGCTGATGCCGGCGTCGTCGGCGATCCGGGTGACGAGGTTGTCCGCGGCCGAGGTCTGGACGAAGCCGGGCGAGACGGTGTTGACGCGGACGCCGTGCGGGGCGACCTGGTTGGCCAGGCCCTTGCTGTAGGTGGTCAGGGCGGCCTTGGCGGCGGCGTAGGCCAGGGTGCCGTTCCACAGCGGCATGCGGCGCTGGATCGAGGTGACGTGCACGACCGCGCCCTTGCCCGTGGCGATCATGTGCGGGAGGAGTGCGCGGTCCAGGCGGACGGCGGCCAGCAAGTTCGTGTTCAGCTCCCTTGCCCAGTCGTCCTCGCCGAGCGCGGCGAATCCTCCTGCCGGTGCCTCGGAGCCGCCGAGGGTGTTGACCAGGATGTCGACGCCTCCCATGCGGGCGTCCACCTCGGAGGCGACGTGGGCGGCGCCCTGGGCGGTGGAGAGGTCGGCGGTGATGAACGTCTTCTCCTCGACGTCGTCGGGGCGGCTGCGGGCGGTGACCAGCACGATCGCACCGGCCTGGGCCAGGCGTCGGGCGATCGCGGCTCCGGTGCCCTTGGTACCGCCGGTGACCAGAGCGCGTCGGCCTTCGAGGGATTCGCTGATGGAGGTGGTCACGTTGTGCTCCGTTCCCGGGCGCGGGTATACGAGGCGCCGCTCCCGTCTACTGCTAAAATAGAAGCTACTAACTTCGATTTTAGCAGTAACTGAGGGGATGGTCGCCGTGGCAAGCCGGATCAGGCTGGAGGACCGGGAGTGCCCGCTGTCCACGACGGTGGAACACGTCGGCGAGTGGTGGACACTGCTGATCCTCCACGACGCCTTCGACGGCTACACCCGCTTCGACCAGTTCCAGGAGAGCCTGGGCATCTCCTCCAGCATGCTCACCACCCGGCTGAAGACCCTGGTCGCGGACGGTCTGCTGGAGCGTCGGCCCTACCAGACCAGCCCTGTCCGGCACGAGTACGTCCTGACCGAACTCGGGCGCTCCCTGCGCCCGGTGATCGTCGCCCTGGCCGCGTGGGGCAACTCCCGCCTCACGCCGACGGAGCGCAGCATGATCCTCGTCGACGCGCACAGCGGCGAGGAAGTCGAGCCCGTGGTCGTCGACGCCAAAACCGGCCGCCGACTCGACGACAGCGCCGCCTACGTCTTCACCGCGGGCCCCGCAGCCAGCGACGCGATGCGCAGCCGCTACGCGGCACGGCCGGCCATTCCCGCGGAAGAGGCGAAAGTAGGCCCGGAAGATTCTCGTACAGCCTTGAGCAGGGCCGCGAGCACGGACTGCACCTGAACGGCCTCGCGGCACCGGCTTGTCGCCGGCGTGATACCTGCCAACCCTCCCCAGTCGTTGAGAACTGGATCAAGTGAGGCGAGGGCAACACCAGTCGTTTCCAAGAATCCCCATCAGGGGTCGGTCTCGGCAGCCTGCTCCAGCAGAGCTCGTGCGGACTCCGCGTAGCGCATGGCCGTCTTCTCGTGAAGCCCGAGCACCTCAGCAAGGTGGAGGGGTCAGGGGTAGTGGATCACCCTGTCCCGCTCTCCGGGTACCGTCAGGGTATGAGTCATCCGCATCCCGACCTGAAAGCCGCGCCGCCCCTTCCCGAAGGTGGGCTGCGGGTCATCGCCCTGGGCGGCCTGGGTGAGATCGGCCGCAACATGACCGTCTTCGAGCACGCGGGCAAGCTGCTCATCGTCGACTGCGGCGTGCTGTTCCCCGAGGAGACCCAGCCCGGGGTGGACGTGATCCTGCCGGACTTCACCTCGATCCGGGACCGGCTGGACGACATCGTCGCCGTGGTCCTCACCCACGGCCACGAGGACCACATCGGCGGCGTGCCGTACCTGCTGCGGGAGCGGTCCGACATTCCCGTCGTCGGCTCCAAGCTGACGCTGGCGTTCCTGGAGGCCAAGCTCAAGGAACACGGCATCCGGCCGCGGACGGTGCGGGTGCGGGAGGGCGACCGGCGTGGCTTCGGGCCCTTCGACTGCGAGTTCGTGGCGGTCAACCACTCCATTCCCGACAGCCTCGCGGTCGCGATCCGTACCCGGGCCGGGATGGTGCTGCACACCGGCGACTTCAAGATGGACCAGTTCCCTCTCGACGACCGCATCACCGATCTGCGCGCCTTCGCCCGCCTCGGCGAGGAGGGCGTGGACCTGTTCCTCACCGACTCCACCAACGCCGAAGTACCCGGCTTCACCACCTCCGAGCGTGAGCTGAACCCGGCGATCGAGCAGGTGATGCGCACCGCGCCGCGCCGGGTCATCGTCTCCAGCTTCGCCAGCCACGTGCACCGCATCCAGCAGGTCCTGGACGCCGCCCACCAGCACGGCCGCAAGGTCGCCTTCGTCGGCCGGTCGATGGTCCGCAACATGGGCATCGCCCGTGACCTGGGCTATCTGAAGGTCCCCTCCGGTCTGGTCGTGAGCACGAAGGAGCTGGAGAAGCTCCCGGACCACAAGATCACTCTGGTGTGCACCGGCTCCCAGGGCGAACCGATGGCCGCGCTGTCACGGATGGCCAACCGCGACCACGTGATCCGCATCGGCAAGGACGACACCGTCCTGCTCGCCAGTTCCCTCATCCCCGGCAACGAGAACGCCATCTACCGGGTGATCAACGGACTGACCCGGTGGGGCGCCCACGTGGTCCACAAGGGCAACGCCAAGGTGCACGTCTCCGGGCACGCCAGCGCCGGCGAACTCGTCTACTGCTACAACATCGTCAAGCCCCGCAACGTCATGCCCGTGCACGGTGAGTGGCGCCACCTGCGGGCCAACGGCGACCTCGCCATCCGCACCGGTGTCGACCCCGAACGGGTCGTCATCGCCGAGGACGGTGTCGTCGTCGACCTGGTCGATGGGCGCGCCTCCATCACGGGCAAGGTCCCCGCCGGCAACGTCTACGTGGACGGCATGGAAGTCGGCGGCGCCACCGAAGCGTCCCTCAAGGACCGCCTCACCCTCGCCGCCGAAGGCGTGGTGACGGTGGTGGCGATCGTCGACGCGGACACCGGCGCGCTCGCCGAGGCCCCCGACTTCCTGGCCCGGGGCTTCGTGCACGACGACGCCACCTTCGAGCCGGTCATACCCGTCATCGAGAAGACCCTGGCCACCGCGGCCGAGGAAGGTGTCGGGGACGCGCGCCAACTCGAACAACTCCTCGCCCGCGCCGTGGCGAACTGGGCGTTCCGCACCTACCGCCGCAAGCCCCTCATCATCCCCGTCATCATCGACGCCTGAGCCACACCCGGGCAGGCGTCCGGGGGCGGACGCCGATGTGCACGATGGGCCCGTCCGTGGAACCTGCGCGGCGACCGCTCCGTCTCCGGCGCGCCGCCGACTGCGCTGTGGGCCACCGACCCGGCAGGCTTCGGGCAGGTCGGCTGTGTCTACACCGCCCAGGGCTTCGAGTACGACTGGTCCGGCGTCATCATCGGCCCCGATCTGGTCCGGCGTGGCGACCGCTGGGTTGCGGACCGCACGGCGTCCAAGGACCCAGTCTTCAAGAAGTCCACCTCGGACACCGAGGTGGACCGGCTAATCCGGAACACGTACAAGGTGCTGCTGACCCGGGGTATGGTCGGCACGATCGTGTACTCGACGGACCCTGAGACGCGGGAGAAGCTGCGAGAGCTGGCGGGCGGCCGTCCGGAATCGCGTACTCCCATGGTGACCAGGTCCCTCCGCCGCTGAGCACAAGATCCGGCCATATGGCCTGCGCTCCGGGGCCGCCCTGCGCACCATCGGCGCCGAGAAAATCGGCGGCAGCGGGCTGCTCCTGATCGCCGGACCTGCCGCCCGCTGGACTGGCATCCCGGGTCCGAGGGCCGAGTGCCCGCTCATGCCTCCCACGTGATCGTGCTGATCGGTCCGGGCGTACGGAATTTGGACATCACGTCCAGGTGGGGCCAGGGGTCCGGAAGAATGGCCCGACGATGACACCCCAGACCTCCGAGCGCCTCCCCCCGCCTTTCGTCGACTACAGTCCCTTCACCCACCTCACCGTCCCCAACGCCCCCCTCTACCGCCAGGTGATGCATGCCTTCCTCGCCGCCAAGGAGCGGTTCGCGGTGCATTTGCGGCCGGAGGACGTGTACGCGGCCCTGGACGCGGACACGCGGCCCGGCGACGTCGAGCCGGTGGTGAAGGCGCTGGACAGTCTCGTCGCCTGGGGGAATCTGCGGGCCGATCCGGACCACGCCCGGGTGACGGCGGTCGAGGACTTCTACCGCAGGCGGTTCGTCTACCAGCTCACCCGGGCCGGTGAAGCCGCCGAGGCCGCGCTCGGGACGTACGACGAGGCGCTTGGGCGGCGCGGGGAGCTTCAGGCGGTCGCGCTGCACGACATCGTCACCCAGTTGCGGGCGCTGCTGGTGATCGTCCAGGAGGACGAGCCGGATCCGGCCAAGGTGCACATCGCGCTGTCCGTGCTGACGGCACGCTTCACCGACCTCGCGGACAACGCGCGTGCCTTCATGGGGTCGCTCCAGCGCACCATCGACCTGCACGACATTGAAGTCGAGGCGTTCCTCGCGTACAAGGACCGGCTGATCCAGTACCTGGAGCGGTTCATCCAGGACCTCATCACGCTCGGCGGGCGCATCGCCCTGCTGATCGGGGAGCTGGAGGAGCAGGGGAAGGTGGAGCCGCTGCTGTCGCTTGCCGCCGGGCGGGAGGCTGCCGACGCGGCGCCCGAGGTTGCCGAGCACGCTCAGGCGGCGGCGTACGAGAAGTGGGCCGCGCGGTGGTCCGGGCTCGCCCAGTGGTTCGTGTCGGAGGAGGGCCGGGAGTCGCAGGCGCGGCTCTTGCGAGGACGGGCTCTCGGGGCGATCCCGCAGCTGCTGGCGGTTGTACGGCAGTTGAACGAACGGCGGGCGGGACGTTCCGACCGCTCCGCCGACTTCCGCACCCTGGCGCGCTGGTTCGCGCAGGCGCCGGACGACGCGGCGCGGCACCGTCTGTGGCGGGTGGCATTTGGACTGCACTCCTCCCGGCATCTCACCGTCGACGCCGACACCCTCGCCGAACGGACCGCCACCCCGGAACCGGCCTCGACCCCGTGGGCCGAGGCGCATCCCTTGCGGATCAGTCCACAGCTGCGCCGTACCGGAAGCTACGAACGCCGTGGCAAGCCGCGCCGGGTGGCCGACCGGGGCGAGGCCAAACGCAGGCTCGCTGAAATCGCGGCCCAGCAGGCCGGGGAGACCCGGGAGGTGCGGGAGCGGTTGGCGACGGGCGGACCGGTGCGGCTTTCCGGACTGGGCGAACTCGACCCGCTCGTCTTCCAGTTGTTCCTGCGCCTGCTCGGCGACGCCCTCGCCACCTGGCGACCGGGGATGACGACCACAGCCGCAACCAGCGGGGACGGAACGATGGAGGTACGGCTGACCGCGCTCGACGACGGGAGCACGGCGGAGGTGCGCACACCCGACGGAGTCTTCCGTGGTCCCGACCACTTGGTCGACATCGTCGATCTCACGGCGGACCGCGAAAGCCGCTCCGGCGCCCCGGTCCCGCGACAGCGCGTCGGCGTCCACGTCTCCGCCCGGCTCACGGAGGACACATGACCGGCTCCGCCACCGAAATCCTCGACGGCCAGCGCGAGGCCGACCTCCAGCGCGCCGCACGAGCCCTGCTGAAGGAGCCGCTGCTCACCTTCGACGGACCGTACGCCGACGAGTTCCGGCTGGTACGACGGCACGCCGCCGAACTGCGCGACTGGTTCGAACGCAACGTCGGCTGGACGCTGCGCACTGACGCCGACGCCGCACGGCTGCGCAAGACACCAGGCACCCTCACCGACGCCACCCACCCCGCCCGCGAGGCGTCCAGGACCGGGCTGCCCTTCACCCGGCGCCGCTACGTCCTGCTCTGCCTGACCCTCGCCGCCCTGGAGCGGGGCGAGGCGCAGGTGGCCCTCGGACGGCTCGCGGAACACGTCGTACTGGCCGCTGCCGACCCCGAACTTGTCACCGCCGGGATCACGTTCACCCTGGAGCGGCGCGACGAACGCCTCGACCTCGCGGCCGTCGTACGCCTGCTGCTGCGGCTGGGGGTGCTGCGGCGGGTGGCCGGTGACGAGGAGGCGTACGTCAGCGGCTCGGGGGACGTGCTGTACGACGTGCGCCGGCGGGTACTGGCCGGGATGCCCGCCGTCCTGCGCGGCCCCTCCCTGATCGCGGCGGAGGACTTCGAGGAACGCCTGGCGGAGATGACGGCGCCCACCGCGCTGGACAGCGACGAGCTGAGGTTCCGCGCCATCCGCTGGAAACTGACCCGCCGCCTTCTCGACGACCCCGTGCTCTACTACGACGACCTGCCCGACGACGAACTCGCCTACCTCACCCGGCAGCGTGGGTTCATCACCGCCCGCATCAACGAACTGACCGGACTGGTCGCCGAGGTACGCGCCGAAGGCATCGCCATGGTCGATCCGCAGGACGACCTCACCGACGTACGCATGCCGGAACAGGGCACGCACGGCCACATCACGCTGCTCCTCGCCCAGCACCTGGCCCGGGCCGAGGGGCCCGTCACCCCTGACCGGCTGGCCCTGCGCGTACGGGAACTGGCGGCCGAGCACGGCACCTTCTGGTCGAAGACGGCCCGGGAGCCGGGCGCTGAACCCGCCCTCGTGGAACAGGCCCTGACCAAGCTCGAAGCCCTGGGGCTCGCCGAGCGCACCGCACGAGGCGTCGTGCCGCGCGCCGCCCTCGCGCGGTACGCGGTCGGCAACCCCGTGGTCCGGCACACCGGCGACGAAAGGTGATCCGCGCAGTGACCGCGCCGACCCCGCCCCCCGTTCTCCCCAGTCCGGCCCCCGGCCGGTGGCGGCCCCTGCGGATCGGGCTCGTCGACCTGTTCCACTACGACGTCGAGGAGTTCTGGTTCCGCGACGGGCGGCTGCTGTTGCGCGGCAACAACGGCACCGGCAAGTCGAAGGTGCTCGCCCTCACCCTGCCGTTCCTGCTGGATGGCGATCTCTCCGCCCGCCGGGTCGAGCCCGACGGCGATCCTGGCAAACGCATGGAGTGGAACCTGCTCCTGGGCGGCGAACACCCGTATCCGGAACGGCTCGGCTACACCTGGATCGAGTTCGGACGGCTCGACGAGACCACCGGTGAGGCGCATTTCCGTACCCTGCTGTGCGGGCTGAAGGCAGTCACGGGACGAGGCATCGCCCGCCACTGGTTCGCCGTCACGGGTCAGCGGGTGCGCGCCGGACTCGACCTGCTGGACGCCACCGGCACCGCGCTGTCCCGCGACCGGCTCGCCGAGGCCATCGGCGGCCACGGCATGGTGTACGACACCGCCAAGACGTACCGCCGGGCAGTCGACGAAGCCCTCTTCGGGCTGGGGGAGCGGCGCTACGGCGCGCTCGTCGACCTGCTGATCCAGCTGCGCCAGCCCCAGCTGTCCAAACGTCCGAGCGAGGCCGCCCTGTCCCGGGCACTGACCGAGGCACTGCCGCCGATGGACCAGGCGGTCATCGCCGACGCGGCGGAGGCGTTCCGGTCGCTGGACGAGGAGAAGGAGGAACTGCTGGCCGCACGCGAGGCCGAACAGGCCTCCTCGGCCTTCCTCGACCACTACCGGCGTTACGCCCGCATCGCCGCACGCCGCCGGGCCCGCCTGCCACGCACCGAACACGCCCGCTACGAACACCTCCAGCGTGAACTCGGCAAGGCCCAGGCCGACCGGGACCAGGCCGTGGCGGACCGGACGGAAGCCCAGGAGCGGGCGCGGACGCTCGTCGAGCGGGCGGCACGGCTGAGCGCCCAGGACGCGGCACTCAGGTCGGGTCCCGAGATGCGCGACGCACGCGCACTCGACCAGGCGGCCACCGACGCCTCCCGGACAGCCGCGGAACGGAGTCGTGCCGACATGGACCGGCAGACGGCGTCCCAGGCACATACCCGGGCACTCGGCCGGCTCGCCACCGCGCGGAACCGGCTGACCGGGGCCCAGGAAGCACTGGACGGCATCCAGCACCAGGTGTCCGACAGCGCGGCGGCGGCGCGGATCGACGTCCCGCGCACCGAGGGCGCCCCCCTCACCTCCCTGCGCCGCGCCGCGGACGAGGCCACGGCGGCCAGACGGCGCGCCATGGAGCATGTCGAGGCCCTGGCGACCCTGGCCGAACGCACCGAGGAGGCACGCACCGCAGCACGGCTGCGCGCCGACGAGGCCGACGAGGAGGCCGTGCACAGCGCCGAGCAGCTGGCCGAGGCCGAGGAAGGCGTCGCGGAAGCGGGGCGCGCACTGGTCGCGGCCGTGCGGGAGCGCCTGTCGGGCTGCGTGGAACTGCGCGTGGACGGGCTGCCCGGGGTGCTCGACGCGGTGCAGAGCTGGGCGGGCTCCCTGAACGGCCCTCACCCGGCCCGCACGGCGGCGGACGGAGCCCACCGCGACCTGGCCTCCCGGCTGGCCGACCAGGCCGCCGCCCTCGACCACCGCCGGGCCGCGACGGCACAGCGCCTGCGGTCCGTCACCGAGGAACTCACTGCTCTGGAGACGGGCGGCCAGCGCGGCCCCGCCGCACCCCGCACCCGCGCCGCCGACGCCCGCACCCTGGCCCTCGGGGCTCCGCTGTGGCGGCTGGTCGACTTCCGGCCGCAGGTGACCCCGGCCGAACGCGCGGGCCTGGAAGCGGCACTGGAGGCGTCGGGCCTCCTCGACGCCTGGGTGGCGCCGGACGGCTCCGCGACGGCGGCGGACGGCCACGATGTGCTGCTCGCCCCCCTGGACCCGCCCGATCCACGGCTCGCGGGCGGTCTCGGCCGCGCCCTGTGCCCGGCCATCGACCACGCCGACGTGCGGGCCGCCGCCGTGGGGGAGGAGACGGTCCGGCGGTTGTTGGCCGCCATCGGCCTCGTGGACCGCCCTGGTGACGGAGCGCCGGAGAACCGCCCGGAGACCGGCGGCAACTGTACGTGGGTCTCCACGGACGGGCGCTTCCGCATCGGGGCGCTGACCGGGAGCTGGGCCAAGGACGACGCCCAGTACGTGGGGGACGGGGCCCGGGAGCAGGCACGCCGCAACCGGATCGGCGAACTGCGGTACGAGCGGGCGGCGTTGGAAACCGAGCTCAAGCAATTGGCCGAGAAACTGGGCGCGCTGTCCGAGCGCCGCCGGGTGCTCGACGCCGAGCTGGCGGCCGTACCGGGGGACGACGACCTGCGCCACGCTCACGCACGGGTCGGCGTGCTGGCCGACACGGTCCACCGAGCCCGTACCCGGCAGCGGGAGCGCGCCGCCGACCTTGCCCGAACGGCAGGAAACGCAGACCGTGCCGCGGCCGAACTCGCCGAGACCGCAGCCGCCCTGAACCTCCCCGCGGACCCCGGCGGGCTGGGCAGCGTGCGGCAGGCGCTCGCCGATCACACTGCCCACCTCGCCGCGCTGTGGCCGGCGCTGCGCGAGCGCGCGGACGCCGAACAGGCGGTCACCGAGGAGCAGGCCGAGACCGACCGGGCACAGCAGCTCGTCGTCGAACTGGCCGAGCGTGCCACGGAAGCGGCGCGGCTGGCCGTCGCGGCGGACGAACACCTGCGCACGCTGCGGTCCACCGTCGGAGCGGCCGTCGCGGAACTCCAGCGGCGGCTGGAGGAGACCGCGGCCACAGCGCGCGCCTGCGAGACCGAGCAGCAGCGTGCCCAGGAGGACATCCGCGACGCCGACCGGCGAGCGGGTCATGCCGAAGGCCGTATCGAGCGGCTCACCGAGGACATCACGGATGCCACCGCCGCGCGCGAGCGCGCCGTCGCGGCACTCCAGCGCTTCGTGTCGACCGGACTGCTCGCCGTCGCCCTCCCCGACCTGCCTGTCCCGGACGGCGACGGCGCAACGTGGGCGGCGACTCCCGCCGTGAGTCTCGCCCGTGCCGTCGAGTCCCGGCTCTCGACGATCGACGACTCGGACGCGGCCTGGGAACGCGTGCAGAAGCGACTGAGCGAGGAACTCGGCAGACTCCAGGACGCGCTGTCCCGGCACGGCCACACCGCGACGGCCCGCCCCAGCGAGGACGGCATGCGCGTCGACATCGTCTACCAGGGCCGGGAACGGGCCGTTCCCGAACTCGCCGAAGCCCTGTCCACCGAAGTTGCAGAACTGACCCGTCTCCTGTCCGCACACGAGCGCGAGATCCTGGAGACCCATCTGATCACAGAGGTCGCCGGGACGCTCCAGGAGCTGATCGGGACGGCCGAACGCCAGGTGCGCGCGATGAACCAGGAGCTGGAGGAGCGCCCGACCTCGACAGGAATGAAGCTGCGCCTCGTGTGGCGGGCCTCCCGCCGGGCCCCGCAGGGACTGGCCCAGGTCCGTGAGCGGCTACGGCAGTCCGCCGACGCCTGGTCGCCGCAGGACAGAGCCGCGGTCGGCGCATTCCTCCAGGAGCAGATCGCCCGTCGGCAGGCCGACGACAGCGCCGGCAGCTGGCAGGAGGACCTCGCCGCCGCCCTCGACTACCGCACCTGGCACGAGTTCGGCGTGGAGCGGCACCAGCACGGCAAGTGGGTCCCGGCCACCGGGCCCGCCTCGGGCGGCGAGCGCGTACTGGCCGCGTCTGTGCCACTGTTCGCGGCCGCGTCCTCCCACTACGCCACCGCCGGCGGCGCGTACGCCCCGCGCCTTGTCACCCTCGACGAGGCGTTCGCCGGAGTGGACGACGACTCCCGCGCCAAGTGCCTGGGACTGCTGCGCGCCTTCGATCTCGACGTTGTCATGACCAGCGAGCGGGAGTGGGCCTGCTACCCCCAGGTGCCCGGCATCGCCATCGCACAGCTGTCGCGGGTCGACGACATCGCCGCCGTTCTGGTGACCAGGTGGGAGTGGGACGGCGGGGAGCGACGGCGTGGCACCGAGCCCGGTGCCACCGTCCACACGAAGCGGATTCCCGCCCAGGCCGACGGCCTCGGACGGGACGGCGAGGACGCGTCCGGAGCGGTCGCCGGGCCGACAGGGTTCGCGGGTCCCGACATCATCGGAGAACAGGAGTCCTTGTGGAGGTGAACCCTTTGGCCCCGCCCGCCAGGACCGGAGCGGGTTCCGTACCCAGGGTACCGGGGGAGGGCAGGGGACCGACGGACACGGGTGGGGCGGTGCCACCCGTGACATCGCGGGGCGACGATCGGGTCGACACCGAACGCCTTGCACGGTTGCTCGGAGACCCCGGTCTCGCCTGGCTCCTGGAACGCGTTCGCAGGCGGATGGCCGGGGGCCGGCCGCTCACCGGCACGGTCACCCTGGCGCAACCCGACGACCTTCAGCGCCGAGCCGCCGAGCGGCTGCTGGGACGCGCCCCGACTGCCAGCCGCTCTTTGACGGTTCGCCTCGAAGCGGTGGACGCGGTCCTGCGTCGCTCCGGCGTCAGCCCCGACGGCCTGGGGGCCGCCGTGGTGGCTCTCACCGGGCCTGTCGTACTGCGTGCGGAGACGCGTGAAAGAGAGGCACAGGCATGGGACGAGGTGCTGGCCCCGCTGGCCGGCCTGAGTGCCGAACTGGCGGTCTGGGCAGAGCGTGTCCGCAAGGAAGGTCTCGCACGACGGCTCGCGCGCACGCCGGAAGCCGCCGGGCCTCTGGTGACCGCCGCCGTGCAGGCGCTGCGCGCACTGCCCGCGGTCCCCCCGACGTCACGTGCGGCGTTCGCGGCACGCCATCTATCCGGCGCCCACGCCCTGGACGAGGGAACGCCCCTCGCCACACTCGTCCTGTCGGGGATTCGCGCCCTGACAGGCTTTCCCGACGGCGTCGGAGCCGAGTGGCGCCGCGCCGCCTGGGCTTCGGCCGGCCTACTCAGGGACGACGTGTCGTCCACCGTCCTGGCCCTCAACCTGCGCGGCACACCAGCCCTCGACTGGATGGCCGGCGAGGGCGAGCCCGTGATCCTGACGCTGCGTTCCCTCACTCGTCACAGCACTTCCGGCATCGCTACCGCCAGTGGGACCGTCCACGTGTGTGAGAACCCAGCAGTTCTGTCCGCTGCGGCTGATGCCTTCGGGCCGGCCTGCCCTCCCATGGCGTGCCTCCAGGGGCAGCCGTCGGCTGCCGCCCTCGCGCTGCTGCGCGGTCTGTCCGCGCGAGGAGCGGTGCTCCTTTACCACGGCGACTTCGACTGGGGCGGGGTACACATCGCCACGGTGCTGGGCCGAGGCGTCCCATGGCGGCCCTGGCGTTACGGAGCCGCCGACTACCGGGAAGCCGTAGCCAGAGTGAGCAAGCCACAGGCCCTGACGGGAACTGCCGCCGCGACGCCGTGGGATCCGCCCCTGGCCGCCGCGATGACAGAGCACGGAATGCGTGTCGAAGAGGAGTCGATCCTCGACGCTCTGCTTTCGGATCTGGAGAACGCGGCTCACTGAGCCACGTGGGAAGGTGCCGGGGCCGGCGTACTCGGGGTTTGGCAAGCGGGCCGTGCAGAAGGAAGGAGGCTCGCCTGTCACAGGGATCGACCAGAATACGTTCATGGTGGCGATCGGTGCTTCTTCGCCTCCTGCTTCAGGTGACGCGTTTCCGATGACCTCACACATGGAGTGCGTGGCGATTCTGGAGCCCGCCGAAAAGAGCGCCTGACCTTCCCCCGGCCCGGCGCTCGGCGCTCCTCACTCGGTGACCCGCCGACCCGCGGTGAAGACGTGGTGGATCCGGCGAAGGGCGCCCAGGTCGGTCAGCGGGTTGCCGTCGACGACGATGAGGTCGGCGCGCATGCCGGGGGACAGGGCGCCGGTGTCGGACAGTCCGAGGGCGTGGGCGGCGTTGACGGTGGCCATGTCGAGGATCTCGGCGGGTGTGAAGCCGACCGAGGCGAAGAACTCGAGCATGCCGACGTAGTCGCCGAACCGTGCTCCCGGCACGCCCGCGTCGGTGCCCGCGATGAAGCGGACACCGGCCTCGCGCATGTCCAGGATGACCTCGACCATCGCCTTGGCACGCTCGGGCCCCATTTGATCGAGGAACAGCTGCCAGTCCCCGGAGACGCAGCGGCAGACGGCGACGTCGTCCTCGACCATGCGGCGGATGACCGCCGGATCGTGGACGATGCCCTGCGGGGTGCGCCAGGAACAGTGCTCGATCGTTCGGACACCGGCGGCCACACAGTGGGCAATGGTGTCCGAGCCGTGCGCGTGCGCGGCCACTCCCAGACCGTGGCGCTCGGCTTCCTCGACGATCAGACGCAGTTGGCGGGGCGTGAACTGCGCCTCCCACATACGTGGACCACTCGGGGTGAGTGCGCCGCCCGAGGCCATCACCTTGATCAAGTCGGCCCCCGCCGCCGCGTTGCGGGCGATCTGTGCCCGGATGTCGTCGTCCGTGCTCACCTCACCGCCGAGGAAGCCGCAATGGCCCCCGCGTGAGGTCAGCGGTGCGGTCGCGGCGACGATGCGTGGTCCGACCGCGGCCCCGGAGGCGATGGACGTACGCAACGCCACGGTGAGGGCGTCACGATCACCGAGATCCCGTACGGTCGTCACTCCGGCGGACAGCATCTGTTCGGCGCGGTCCGCGATGGCGGCGGACAGCTCGCCCGGGTCCGCGTCGGCCACCGCACCGATCGGATCCGGACCCGCGTCGAAGGCGAGGTGGACATGGCAGTCCGTCATCCCGGGCATCACCGTGGCCCCGGGACACCGCAACCGGGGCACCTGCGCATCGACCCCCGCGTCCAGCTCGGCGGCGCCGCCGACGGCGCCGATCACGCCGGACTCGACGAGTACGGCGCCGTCGACGATCACCCGATCCGCGGGTCCGGCGATGACGCGGTCCGCGATGATCAGCACCTTGCTCATGATGTCCTTTCGCGCAGGGCGTGGGAGAGGGCGATGAGTTCGTGGGCGTCGGCGCCCAGGTCGTTGTCCGCGGGCGAGGCGACCAGGGCGGCGGGCAGTTCCGTGTGCGGGGACTCGGTGGTCGGCTTCAGTGCCAGTGCCTCGGCGATGTGCCGTGCGAGCTGATCGGCCGGGCCACGGGCGAGATCGGCATCGGGCGCGACCCGCGTCAGGTAGGGGCTCAACCGCACCAGTCCGTCGCGGCATTCGATGAGCCGGCGGTAGAACCGCCGTTCATAGGTGCGCTGCCGGCGGAGCCGATGCCACCCGCTCCCGTCCACCGGACGGTTCAGGACGAGCTCCGGGTAGGCGGCGGACAGGGCCGTCCACAGTGGGGCGAGCTCGTGGTACATGCGGCGGTGATGCACGACCGACCGCACGCGGGTGACCAGTTGTACGCCCGCCGAGTAGCAGATTCCGATGAGGACAACGCCCATGGCCCAGTCGGACAGCGACCAGTTCACCGCGTTGAACGCCTGGTGCGAGCCGGGTTCGTCGATACGCAGGACCACCAGGACGATCCGGTCGACCGATGTGACCGTCAGCCCGACGAGTCCCAGGGCCATGGTCAGCAGGCCCGGCCCGAGGCTCCGGGGCGCCCTTCGCGCACAGCGCAGCGCCCACATGCCGGACGCCAGATAGGCGTAGATGAAGTAGGCGTTGCCGACGAGGTAGAACGAGGCGATGGCCGGATGCGCCATGTGCGGGGTGCTCAGCGAGTGGCCACGCATCCCCCCGGGTGTGGCGATCATCGACAGGACCAGAGCGGTCAGGGTACCGGCGAGCAGGCCGGTGTTGATCCGCAGGTGCCGACGGTATTCGGCCTCCGTGCCGCGCATGACGGAGACGAAGACCAGGACGAGGGCGAAGAGGCCGGACATGTACAGCGCGTTGAACGCCACCTTGCCGAGGCCGGTGACCGTGGCGCTGTCGATCGCTGTGTTGATCTCCGGAAAGCTGAGGATCTCCCCGGTCATCAGCAGAAGGAGAGAGGCGACAAGGAAGCGCAGCACCCGGTTGTGCGGGGCGCGTACCAGGTCCGTGCCCTTCCACAGGACCCCGGCACCCAGCAGGACGATCAGCGGCATCTGGAACATCACGCCCACCCCCACGGGGGGTTCAGCGCCGAACGCAGCGGATCGAGCGCGGGGTCCTCGGGCGTACGGGGGCTCACGTAGTCGATGACCATCGCCCACTCCTGGATGATGGTCGCGATCAGCTCGGCCTCGCGCTCGTAGTCCTCGGTGTAGCAGGTGCGACGGAAGCCCCGGCTGGTCAGGTCACGCGGGAAGTCCGGGCCGAGATCGGGGAATTCCTCGCCCGGGTCACCGTCGTCCTGGTGATCGGCGAGAATGTGGCCGACCTCGTGCAGGATGATGTGGTCCTGGTGAACGCGGGTGGTTTCCTTCTGATAGAAGATCACCTCTTCGTTCGGCCGGGACATCCATAAGCCGAAGGGCCCTGGGACCGGCAGCGCCCAGGGAATCAGCCGGATGGGACTGCCCAGATACTCGCCGAGTCTGCGACACAGGTCGTCCACACGCAGTGGTGGTCGAACATCGAGCCTCCGCAGCAGCTGCTTGCACTGCCGGCGGAGCTCGCGTTCGCGTAGGGCCGCTGCGTCCCTGATCATGCTTCAGTGCCCTGATCAGGAGCGTCGTCCTGATCCAGGACCGCAATCATCTTGAGCAGTTGCCTGCGCATGGCCGGAGTCATTTGGCCCGCCCGCATCGCGATCGCCCGCACCTGGTGATCGGCAAGCCGCTGCCGCCACAGCTCCTCTTCGGGGTCGTCCCGGGTGACCAGCGACTGCACTGTGATCGGCGGTGTCCCTGCCGGGCGGTGGTCGTCGAAGAACTTGGCGAGTCCCTCCAGCACACTCAAGGTCGGGTTCGTGTGCGACCCGTTGCGCAGCATCGCCAGGTAACTCCTGGACAGTGTGGCCTGATGTGACGGATCGGCGGTGACCGCCTTGGCCACTTCGGCGGTCGAGTACTCCCTCTGCCGGCCATGAGCATCGGTCCAGCGCGCCATCGCGAACAAGGCGTTCAATCGCTCCGCCAGCGAACGCTGTTGCCCCTGGTCGCCCTCTGCCTTCATGACCACCCCCCCAGCATAGGGTCGCCCTTCGCTCGCTCAAGAGGCAGATCGGCCATATCGCTTCCTCATTGGACCACTGGAGCATCTGGTTGACCTCAAGTGCCGCTGAGTGCCAATATCTTGGACGCTTCGCCAAGGAGAAGCGATGCACGGGGATGCGAGAGGGCACGGTGCTGAGAACCCCTGTCGAAAGACGTTCATGCGTCGCCGGCAGACCGGAGGGCCGTGCTGACCCGGCTGCGTGCAGGCCGGTCCGGGTCGGCCGGGGCGGCCGACGAACTACTGCGCTACGGGGGTGCACAGCGGTTCGTCGGCCGCCCCGGCCGACCCGGCTGACCCGTCCACGGTGCCGGCGGAACCGGACGGCCGCTCGGACCCCGGAACTGGGCCGGGCCTGCCCGGGACCGAGGCCCCGGACCGGTGTGATCCAGGGGAGCGGGGCCTCAGTAGCCACCCAAACGCCGCCCCGAGCTCGGAGTCGGACATCCGCCGATAGGGAGCCTCACGCTCGAAGCCCCGTGTCTCCACCGGTGCTCCGGCGAGGAACGCCTGGAGAACACGGGCCAGTTCCTCTCACCCAGCCGCCTGTCAAACCAGCGCGCGCCCGGCCGACACAGGTGCGCTCCCGGTGCGGCCTGGGTGATCCCCGCCGGCAGGGCGTCAAACCTCCCCTGCGAATCGTGGCCCCACAGGCCGCCGATCCCGGCCTGCGCCGGGTGCGCGCACCACGGGAGATCGAGTCCATGACCTACCGCATGATCCGGCACCCACGACTGGACGACCCCGCCCAGAGTCGGCTGCGCGCGACCATCCGCACCGTCACGGCCGAACTGCTAAGGGCAACCCGATTCTGCCCCTCGACCACAACTCCCCCCTCGGATACGCCATCTGCGACCCCGTCATCGCGCTGTGGTGTTTCCGAGGGGGGCCGTCCCTGACCGGCGTCATCCGGGACCGGACGGCGCGCCGGCGACGCGCGGAGCAGGCACCGCCGGCGTAGGCCGCCGATTGGCGCGGGCACGGGGTCATCGCAGGCAGACGCCGAAGTCGACCACGAACGTTCCGGCATTCGCCTTTCCCGTACCGGCTGCATCGGCGGCGCCCGCGATGGCGCCGGCACCGATGCCGGTGAACTGCCTGTCGAGGACGAGTTGCCGGTGACCGTAGGTGCTCACGTACACCCACCAGTGCACGGCGGCTCTCGGCGTGCCCGCACCGCCCCAGCCGGTGTAGGTGACCTCGCCGTACCGCCAGTACTTCGGATTCGGGCAGTAGTTCTCCGCCGCGATGCGGCTACCGGGGGTCGAGCCCGTGTAGGGATTGACGTGGGGGTCCCGGGACCCCCACCACTTTCCGTCCCGGGAAGCCCGTGCGTGCTTGGTGGCCGCCGCGGTCAGGGCGCTGCTGCTCGTGTACGCCGGAAGCCCGCGTCGGGCGCGCTCGGCATTGATCAGACACAGGACCGAGAGGCCGGCAGTCCCGCCGGGGTCGCCCGGAGGCCGGTCGAAAGAGCCGTTCAGTTCGAGTTGGCGACAGTACGCCTGGGCACTCGCCGGAGTCGCAGTCACCGGCAGGAGGACCGCGGACAGCAGGCTCGCAGCCGCAAGGGGCACGAGCGTCCTCCTCCGGCGTCGCATGCCGAACATGAGGATCGCCTCCCAATTCGCATCGCTTCCGACGCATTTGGCGGCTGTCCTCATCGTAAGGCGATCCGGACCGCAGCGCATTCCGGGCGGCCTGCGGCCGCGGCGCCGTCCGCCCGGAACCGGGATGCCGGTGCGGCTCTGTCAGGTGCAGACCGTGCCGGTGGGCGGGAGCTGGCCACGTGTCAGGTAGCGGTCGATGGCCGTGTCGATGCAGGTGCTTCCGGTGTGGTACGCCGTGTGCCCGTCGGCGTCGTAGGTGAGCAGGCGGCCCGAGGAGAGCTGGCGGGCGAGTGCCTTGGCCCACGGGTACGGGGTGCGCGGATCGCGGGTGGTGCCGACGACCAGGATCGGGGAGGCGCCCGACGCCGTGACGGGGTGCGCGCTCTGGGCCGGCCGGATCGGCCAGTGGCTGCACAGCATCAAGGAAGCCACCAACGACTCCCCGAACTGGGGCGAGGCACGCAGGAACTGCGGCAGGGCCGCCCGGGCTTGCGCGGGTGTGAGCCGGGGGGCGAAGGTGGAGCTCAGGCATCCGACCGCATAGAGCGCATAGGCGGAGTTGCCGGCGGCGTCCTCCCCTCTTCCGAGGAGCTGCTGCAGTGCGGTGGTGTCACCGGCCAGCACTCCTCGGAGTGCGGCGCGCAACTGCTTCCACAGGGCGGGAGTCGTCAACGCCGTCGTGATCGCGGTGATGAGATCTTCACCGGTGACGGAGATGTCCTTGCCCCGCCGGAGGGGGGTGCGGTCCAGGGAGCGCCGCAGGGTGTCCAGTCCGCGGCTGATCGCTTCGACGGAGTGGCCCAGCGGGCAGTCGGTGAGAGTGGCGCAGTCGGCGGCGAAGGACTTCCAGGCCGCTTGGTAGCCGGCCGCGGTCTCCAGGATCTGCCGGTACCCGTCGAGAGCGGGGTCCACGGCGCCGTCCAGCACCAACCGGCCCACCCGGGACGGGAAGAGATCGGCGTAGGTCGCGCCCAGGTAGGTGCCATAGGAGAAGCCGACGTAGTGCAGCCGGTCATCGCCCAGGAGCGCGCGGAGCACATCCATGTCCCGGGCCGCCTCGAGGGTGCCGACATGGGGCAGCAGCTGCCCGGCATGCCGTGCGCACGCGGCGGCGACCTGCTCGAATTCCGCGTCATAGGTGCTGATCTTCGCGGCGTCGGCCGCGGGGTGCAGGCCGAACTTCATGGGGATGGCGTGCGTGCCGCTCTTGCAGTTCACCGGGGTGCTGTCCCCCACGCCACGCGGGTCCGTC
This sequence comes from Streptomyces sp. NPDC046197, assembly GCF_040646295.1. Classification (NCBI taxonomy): domain Bacteria; kingdom Bacillati; phylum Actinomycetota; class Actinomycetes; order Kitasatosporales; family Streptomycetaceae; genus Streptomyces; species Streptomyces sp. NPDC046197. Next base: position 21,780 of record NZ_JBEYZY010000042.1, read on the forward strand.
GCGACCAGGTCGTAGGAAGCGCGCACGGCGGGGGAGAAGCTGTCGGCGCCGCCGTCCACCAGGTAGTGGATCGCGGATTCGCCGGGACCGCCGGGGTTGACCAGCAGTGAGCCGATCCGCGCGCCGTTGCCGGTCGCCTTCTTCCGAGTGACCTTCAGGAGGATGTCGCCCGCGCCCGGACGGGCGTAGTCCAACGGCACCTTCATGGTGGCGCACTGGAACGAACGGGTGTCAGGGCAGCGGCTCCAGTGCAGATTCTGCTGGTAGTAACGCCGCAGTTCCGGCGGGACCGCCGCTTCGGCGGCATGGCGGGCCGACCGCGTCGCGGCGGGGGACGCCGGGGCCGTGCCGGGATACAGGGCGGCCGACAGCAACCCGCAGGCGGCCAGCACTGCCACGCCGCCACGCAGACTCCACCTGGCTGTTCGACCCGTGTCTCCGCTACTGATCACTGTCACGCCTTCCTTGTGCCCGCGTGATGCAGATGGCCGGTCGGCTGGGGCTTCACGACGGGCCGAGGTCAGCTCGCGACGTTGCGCTGCGCTGTGTGTTCAGTGCATCACGTAGGGTGCTCGGTGGCGGTTCCAGTGGGCCGAATGCGTGAATCATGACAAGCGATGCGGCGGAATCATTGCTCTCTCGTCTGCCGGGCCCGCCCTCCGTACTCCCGCCGGGCGGGCCGGTGTGCGCCTCCGTCCGGATCAGCCCGCCAACTCCCGTTCCACGAACGCCTCCACCCCGCTCAGCGGAATGTCCGGGCGCAGGCGTTCGGGGTGGCCGGGGGGCGGCCCGTCGAGGCGGGGGTGCGGGCGGTGCAGGGGCCAGGCGGGACCGATCCACGTCCAGCCGTGGGCGACCAGGCAGTCGGCGAGGAACCGGTAGACGATGGTCACGTATCTCATGGTCGCGTGCCGTACCTCATCTGTGGGGCCGGACGGGGCGGGTGCCTCAGCGGTGCGCGGCCGAGGCGAGGGACGGCGTGGCGGCGTCCGCCCCACCGGTGGCGGGCAGGTCCTCGTCGCTCCAGGTCCACAGACGCGACAGCGCGACCAGGTCGAGGTCGTGGCCCTCGGTCCACAGCCGGCTCGCGGCGGTCAGCACCGACTGCCGGTCCGCCTCGGCCGTCCCCGGCCGGGCCGGCAGCAGCGGCACCACCGCGCTGGCGCCCAGGCGCACCGCGCGGTGCCTGCGCGCGAACGCGGTGAGCGTCTGGCGCGGCCCCGCCTCGACCATCAGGACGTCGTCGACCGCGAGCAGTTCCTCCAGGGCGGCCCTGAAGTACACCGTGTCGGTGATCTGACGGGCCCAGAAGCGGGCGCTGCGGGCCTCCTCGGCGCGCATCAGGGCCCCGGTGTAACCGGAGTACAGCGGCAGCGCGGGCTCGCGCAGCGGGACCCGGCGGTAGTCGTGTTCGACGGCGTCGGACGCCGGAGCCATCGCCGGTGAGTGGAAGGGGCTGGTGGCCGGGACGGTGACGGCGACGTACCCGTCCCGCAGCAGCCGCTGTCGTACCTCGGTCAGCGGGGCGGCACGCCCGGCGAGCATCACCTGCTGGGCGGTGTTGACGGCGGCGACGGCCACCTCGTCGTTCAGATACGGCCGCAGGCTCTCCTCGCCGGCCGCCACCGCCAGCATCCCGCCCTCGGGCACCCGCACGGCCTCCCGCACCCGGGCCATGACCATCCCGACCGCGTCGCGCAGCGACATCACTCCGGCCAGCGCCGCCGCGACCAGTTCGCCCGCGCTGTGGCCGAGCAGCGCCACCGGGCGGACCCCCCAGCTCAGCACCAGGCGGCCGAGGGCGTAGTCCACGGCGAACAGCAGGGGCTGCGCGCGGCGCACGTCGTCGATGCCGATCGTGGGCCGCCCGCCGGTCAGCCAGTCGTGGCGGATGCGCGGCCCCTCCTCGCCCATGTGGGACAGGGCCGCGTCGACGGCGGCGGTGAACACGGGCTCGCGCCGGTAGAGGCCCGCGGCCATCCGGTGGTGCTGTGAGCCCTGGCCGGGGAAGAGCAGGGCGACCGACCGGGGCCGGCCGGCCCGCACCACGGGCGCCTTGTGGACCGTGCCCGCGGCCAGCCGGGCGATCGCGACGGCGGCACCGCGCACCGGCCCCGGCGCGGTGCCGCAGGGGACGGCCGTGGGCAGGGCCGCGTACGCCTCGCTGTGCAACGAGGAGAGCAGGGGCAGCAGTTCGCCGCGGACCCGCCGCTCGTCGTCGCCGTCCCGGCCTGACCACAGCAGCAGCCGGTGCCGCTGCGGATCCGTCTCGCGCCGTCCGTGGCGCAGGGGCCGCAGCGGCGGGACGGCGTCGAGGTCGTCGGTGTCACCGAGGTCCAGGACGCCGACGACGCTGTCGCCGTCCGCGACCGCTTCCGCGGCGCGCTTGACCGCGTACACGGTGATGGTGTCGGGGCCGGGCCCGTCGAACCCGGCGACGAGCGCGAAGTCGACCGCGCCGCTGCGCAGTTCGTCGTGGGCGCGGCGCAGCGCGCGACCGGACGAGGACGCGGTGCGCACGGTGAAGCCCTCGTGCACGGGCCGCAGCGCCGGGTCCGGGGCGGCCGACGCGATGTGCACGACGGTACGCACGGGCAGGGCCGAAAGCGGCTGCCCGAAGGCGCGCAGCACCGCCGAGACGGCGGCGGGCGACGCCGCGGCCCGCGCCCTGTTCCCTGCCGCGGCGCCCGGGCTGACGACCAGCCTCCGGATCACCGCGCTGTGCTCGGTGAGCGACATGGTTCCCTCCTCGTGGCGCGGTCCGCGGACCGCCGGTGGCGGGCGCGGGGATGAGTACGGCCGCCCCGCCACGGGGGACAGGGGCGGGGCGGCCGCGTTCGGGGCGGGACGGTCAGGCGGAGGCCTGGCCCTCGTTGATGAGGGCGAGCAGCGCCCCCGGGGTCTCGGCGTCGACCACGGCGTCGTCCGGGATGCTGATGCCGTACTCCCGCTGGATCTGGCCGATCACCTGGAGCAGCGCCAGGGAGTCGTATCCGAGCTCCATGAACGGGGTGTCCATGACGTCACCGTCCAGGTCGATGCCCTCCTCCTCGCCGGCGCTCTCGCGGAGCATCCGGGTGAGGTCGGCCAGGGTGACGGTGGTGGTGGTCGTGGTGGTCATGTCGGTGCCGTCCTCTCGATGGAACAACGATGGAACAATGCGGAAAAACGCGGGTGCGCAGGGAATCCCGTCGGCCGCGTGGGGGGCGGTCGGCCGGGGCACGCTCGTGGGGGGTTGCCGGGGCGTGGTGGCCCCGGCGGTCTGTGGGGTGACGTCCGGTGTGTCTCAGGCGGAACGGCGCACGACGAGTGCCGCGTTGAAGCCGCCGTACCCGCGGGCCAGCACGAGTGCGGTGCGCAGCCGTGCCTCGCGTGCCGCGCCGGTGACCAGGTCGATCCGGTGGGCCGGATCGGCCTGGGGCACGTGGACGGTGGGCGGCACGATGCCGTCGCGCAGGGCCAGCAGGGCGGTGGCGGTGTCGAGGGCGGCCCCGCCGGCGAGCAGCCGCCCGGTCATGGTCTTGGGGGCGGTCACCGGGACGGCCCGCGGGCCGAAGAGGCCGGACAGGGCCTCGGCCTCGGCCTGGTCCAGGGCGGGCACCCCCGAGGCGTCGGCGAACACCACGTCGACGTCGGCGGGTTGCAGGCCCGCGTCGGCGAGCGCGTTCTCGGCGGCCCGGCGCAGGCCCGGCGGCCGTCCCGAGCCGGGTGCCGGGTCCAGGGTGGCGCCGTAGCCGGCGATCTCACCGTAGAGGTGCTCGGCGCCCCGCTCCCGCGCCGAGTGTTCGTCCTCGACGATCAGGATCGCCCCGCCCTCGCCCGGCACGTACCCGCTGGCGTCGGGGGAGAAGGGCAGATAGGCCCGCTCCGGGTCGTCGACCGTGCTCATCAGGCCGGAGGCGATCTGCGGCACCCAGCCCCAGGGGCAGACGGCCGCGTCCACCCCGCCGGTGATGACCGCCGGGAAACCCTTGCGCACATGCCGCCTGGCCTGGCCGATGGCGTCGATGCCGCCCGCCTGCTCGGTCAGCAGCACGCCGCTCGGGCCGCGCAGCTTGTGCCGGATGGAGATCTGGCCGGTGTTGACGGCGTAGAACCAGGCGAAGGACTGGTAGGCGCTGACGTACTCCTTGCCCTTGCTCCAGAGGTTCTCCAGCTCGCGCTGGCCGAACTCGACGGCCCCTCCGGACGCCGAGGTGACCACGCCGATGCCGTACTCGGGCAGGGCGGAGGTGTCGATGCCGGCGTCGTGCAGCGCCCAGTCGGCCGCGGTCAGCGCGAGCCGGGTCATGTGGTCGGTCTGCGGCATCAGCCGGCTGGGTATGTGCTCCTCGGCGACGTAGCCGGAGACCTCCCCCGCGATGCGGGAGGGGTACTGGGCGGGGTCGAAACGGGTCACCGGACCGAGGCCCGACTCGCCCGCCAGAGTGGCCTTCCAGTACTCCTCGGTGCCCAGGCCGTTGGGTGCGGTGACGCCCAGACCCGTCACCACGGTTGCCGTGGTCATGCGGCGCTCCTCTCCGGGCGGGCGAGCACCATCGCGCTCTGGAAGCCGCCGAAGCCGCTGCCCACGCTGAGGACGACGTCGGTCTGCTGCTCGCGGGCGGTCAACGGGATGTAGTCGAGGTCCAGTTCGGGGTCGGGCTCGTGCAGGTTCGCGGTGGGCGGCAGCACACCGTGCTCCATGGCCAGGGCGCAGGCGGCGATCTCCAGGGAGCCGATGGCGCCCAGCGAGTGCCCGATCATCGACTTGATGGAGCTGATGGGGGTCCGGTACGCGTGCTCGCCGAGGCTGCGCTTGAAGGCGCCGGTCTCGTGACGGTCGTTCATCTTCGTTCCCGAACCGTGGGCGTTGATGTAGTCGACGGTGTCGGGGGAGAGCCGCGCCTCGGTGAGGGCGACGTCGATGGCCTCCGACATCTCCCGGCCGTCCGGCTTGAGACCGGTCATGTGGAACGCGTTGCAACGGGAGGCGAAGCCCGCTATCTCCGCGTAGATGTGGGCCCCGCGGCGTCGGGCGCCCTCCAGCTCCTCCAGGACCAGGACGGCGGCGCCCTCGCCGAGGACCAGGCCGCTGCGGGTGCGGTCGAAGGGCCGACAGGCGCTCTCCGGGGTGTCGTTGCGCGGGGTGGTGGCGTGGATGGCGTCGAAACAGGCCGAGGTGATCGGGGAGATGGGGGCCTCGGTGGCGCCCGCGATCATCACGTCCGCGGTGCCCTCGCGGATGAGTTCCACCGCGTGGCCGAGTGCGTCCAGGCCGGAGGTGCAGCCGGTGGAGACCACCGCCGCGGGTCCCTCGGCGCCTGCCGCGTGGCCCACCTCCGCGGCCATGGAGCTCGGCACGAAGTGGCGGTAGAGCTCGGGTACGGCGTACTCGTGGTCGACGTTCCACTTGCGGCCGCCGTCGCTGACGACGACGTACTCGCGCTCCAGGCTGGTGGTGCAGCCCACGGCGCTGCCCAGCGAGGTCCCGATGCGGGACGGGTTGTGGGCGCCGGTGTCCAGTCCGCTGTCGGCCAGTGCCTCGCGGGCGGAGACGACCGCGAACTGCGCGGCCCGGTCCAGGCGCCGGATCTCCTGGGGCGTCAGACCCGCGGCCCGCGGGTCGAAGTCGCACTCGGCGGCGACCTGCGAGCGGAAGGGCGAGGGGTCGTAGAACGTGATCCTGCGGGTGGCGGTGCGACCGGCCGTCAGGAGGTCCCAGTACTGCTTCGCACCGACCCCGCCGGGGGCCACGACGCCCAGCCCGGTGATGGCGACTTTGCGCATGGCGCTACCTCGTCTTCGACGGGGCGGGGTGCCGCGACGGGCACTTGCCGGATGGAACTGTGCGGGCCACTGTCGATCCCTTCGTCCGTGTCACTGCCGATTCCGCCTGTCTGCGCCGACACCGCCGGGCCCCGGCGGCGCAGGGACCGCCGGCTGCGGCGGCCGGGCGCGTTCGGGGTGAGAACGCCCCGGCCGGCCGGACCGGTCGGCCGCCCGCTCGTGGCGTGCGGCCGTTGCCGGTTCAGCCATGGAACGTCTGTGTGCTCGACCGGCGCTCGCGCCGCCATGGACCTGCGGCGGCACCGGATCACGTCGGCACGTTGCCGTGCTTGCGAGCAGGCACTTCGGCCTGTTTCGCGCGCAGCATCGCCAGCGAGCGAATGAGGACGCGCCGGGTGTCGCCGGGGTCGATGACGTCGTCGACGAGGCCTCGTTCGGCGGCGTAGTACGGGTGCATCAGCTCGCTTCTGTACTCGGCGATCCGGCGGGCGCGGACCGCCTCGGGGTCGTCGGCGGCGTTGATCTCGCGCCGGAAGATGACGTTCGCCGCTCCCTCGGCGCCCATCACCGCGATCTCGTTGGTGGGCCAGGCGAAGGACAGGTCGGCGCCGATGGACCGGGAGTCCATGACGATGTAGGCGCCGCCGTAGGCCTTGCGCAGCACCAGCGAGATACGGGGCACGGTGGCGTTGCAGTAGGCGTACAGCAGTTTCGCGCCGTGCCGGATGATGCCGCTGTGCTCCTGGTCGACGCCGGGCAGGAAGCCGGGCACGTCGACGAGGGTCACCAGCGGGATGTTGAAGGCGTCGCAGGTGGACACGAAGCGGGCCGCCTTCTCGCTGGCGTGGATGTCGAGCACGCCGGCCAGCGCGGCGGGCTGGTTGGCCACGATGCCGACCGGGTGCCCGTCCAGCCGGGTCAGCGCGCATACGGCGTTGCGCGCCCACGCCTCGTGGACCTCGACGTACTCGCCGTCGTCGGCGATCTCCTCGATCACCGCGCGCATGTCGTACGAACGGCCCGGGTCGGCCGGCACCAGGTCGACGAGGGCGTCGGTGCGCCGGTCGGCGGGGTCCTCCGTACGCACGGCGGGCGGTGTCTCGCGGTTGTTCGACGGCAGCAGCGAGAGCAGGTAGCGCACGTCCTCCAGGCAGGAGGGCTCGTCGTCGTAGGCGAAGTGGCACACGCCCGAGACGGTGGCGTGCACGTCGGCGCCGCCGAGGCCGTTGTGGGTGATCCGTTCGCCGGTGACCGCCTGGACCACGTCGGGCCCGGTGATGAACATCTGAGCGCTCTCGCGGACCATGAACACGAAGTCGGTGAGGGCGGGGGAGTACGCGGCGCCCCCGGCGCACGGCCCGAGCATCACGCTGATCTGCGGGATGACTCCGGAAGCCGCCACGTTGCGGCGGAAGATGCCACCGTAGCCGGCCAGCGCCGTGACGCCCTCCTGAATACGGGCGCCGGCGCCGTCGTTGAGACTCACCAGGGGGGCGCCGGCGGACTGTGCCAGGTCCATGACCTTGTGGACCTTCGCGGCGTGCGCCTCGCCGAGCGCTCCCGCGAAGACGCGGAAGTCGTGGGCGTAGGCGAACACGGTGCGGCCGTGGACCAGTCCCCAGCCGATGACGACACCGTCGCCGTGCGGCTTCCTGTCCTCCAGACCGAAGCCGGTGGCCCGGTGCCGCCTGAGCGGCTCCAGTTCGGTGAACGTCCCCTCGTCGAAGAGGAGTTCCAGGCGCTCGTAGGCGGTGAGTTTGTTCTTCGCGTGCTGCCGCCTGGTGGCCTCGGGGTCGGGGCCCCGGCCCACCTCCTCCTTCAGTCGCCGCAGCTCGTCGGCGGCGCGTCGCAGGTCCGGGGCGGCTGGTGTGACCGTCAGGTCGTCGAGGATCGTCATCGGCCGAACGTAGGTACGCCGGCTAGAGACGTGCTGGAGTGGTTCAGCCCTTCGCCGGGACCGACAGCTCCAGTGCCGGGTCGGCGGACAGAACGGCCTGGTGCAGACGCTGCAGCCGCGGCGACGGCTCCAGGCCGAGCTCCTCGATGAGCGTCTCGCGCAGCCGCTGATAGGCGTCCAGGGCGCGCCAGGCCGCGCCGGCCCGGTGCAGGGCGGTCATCAGCTGGGCGCAGAAGTTCTCGTGCATGGGGTGCTGGGCGACCAGGACCCGCAGTTCCGGCACGATCTCGGTGTGCCGGCCCAGATGCAGGTCGGCATCGATGCGGCGCTCCAGGGCGGCCATGCGGTCCTCCTCCAGCCGCAGCACCTCCAGCTCCAGCACGCTGCCGACGCGTACGTCCACCAGCGCCGGCCCCTGCCACATCCGCAGCGACTGCCCCAGCAGGTCGGAGGCGGCCCGGTGGTCCCCGGCCTCGTGCGCGGCCCGCCCGGAGGCGGCGAGCCGGGTGAACTCCTGGACGTCGATCTGACCGGGCTGGATCTGCAGCAGATAGCCGCCGTGCTGGGTGACCAGGACGTCCTTGGCCTGCCGGGTCGGGTCGCCGTCCAGTGCCTGCGTTATCCTGCGGCGCAGTTGGAGGATGTAGGTCTGCAGGGTGGTGGCCGCGCTGCGGGGTATGTTCTCGCCCCAGATCTCCATCATCAGGGTCGGGACGGTCACCACACGCTCGGCCTGCAGGGCGAGCAGGGCGAGGATCTGGCGTGGCTTGGCGGCGGTGGGAACGACCGACACGCCGTTCTCGCGAGCGGTCAGTGGTCCGAGGACTTTGATCTCCATGGAGAGTCCTCCCCTTTCGTTCGCTCGTGCGGCCGGTTCCCGGCTGGGCCCAGGCCACAGCTCTGGAGTATTGACCGAGCCTCGCACCAGGGGCGTTGGACTCCCAGTGAGCGGTTCACGAGGGCGGGCATGAAAATGTCATGCCCCGGTGATGAGGACGGCACTGGGCTGGTTCCCGGCCACTGAAGCAGAATCCATGCCCTCGGCACCGTCGAACTCAAGCTCGTACGACGCCAATTCAAGGGGGACCTTCCATGAGCATCGCCCTGTCACCCGCACCAGCCGACGCGGACGGCTCCGTCGCCGTCATGCGTCCGGACGATCACCGCGTCGCCCTGCTGACGGCCAGGACCGCTCTGGAACCGGAGCTGGCACAGCGTTACTCCGAGGACCCGTGCTCCCTGCTGGCCGAGTTCGGCCTGGCGGCCGCGGAGCCGGTGTACGGCATGGGAACACCGCACGAGATGCGGTTGCTGATCGAGGATCTGGACCGTTCGTCGGTGGTGGCGTTCACGTGGTGCGTGTCCGGTGATCTGCTCGCGTCCGCGAAGGCCACCCGTAGATGAAGGGCGTGTCGCTCGCGGGCCCTTCGCACACCGTCGGCTTCAAACCGCACCTGCGGGTGGAGGTCGTCGCGGGAGAGGCCGTCTACCTGCTGTCGGAACGCGGAACCACCGCGCTGCAGGGTGCGCATGTGGAGTCACTCGCCCCGCTGCTCGACGGAACCCGGACCCTTCCGGCCGTGCTGGACGAGGCGTCGGGGACACTGTCACCCGGCGAGGCGGCGCACGTCATAGCCGAACTCGCGCGAGCCGACCTGATCGGGTACCGCGACCCGACGGGGGACGACTCGGCCGCCGCCTACTGGGAGTTGGCGGGTCTGCCCGGGGCGAGTGCCGTATCGGCGCTGCGCGCCACGCTCGTCGACCTCGTCACCCTGGGGAGGGTGAACCGGGCGCTCGTCCGCAGGGAGTGCGTCGCCTCGGGGCTGACGGTCGCGACGGGCGACCGGCGGGCCGAGTTCGTGCTGGTCCTGTGCGACGACTACCTCGATCCGCGGCTCGGCGAGCTCGACAGCCGGCTGCGGGCCGAGGGGAGGCACTGGCTGCTCGCCAAGCCGTGCGGCTCGCAGGCGTGGGTCGGCCCGGTCTTCGGGCCGGGTGAGCGCGCCTGCTGGTCGTGTCTGGCCCACCGGCTCCGTGCCCGGATCTTCTCCCAGGCTCCGGTCCGGCAGGCCCTGGGCCTGCCTGGCGCGGTGCCCCTGCCCGACGCGTCGCTCGCGGTGGTGCGCGGTCTGGGCCTGCACACCGCGGTACTGGAGGCGGTCAAGTGGGTGGCCGGGATGCGGTACGCCGAACAGAGCGCCGTCTGCGCCCTGGACACCCGTACGCTGCGCACCCGCCACCATGCGGTGACCAGGCGTCCGCAGTGCCCCGAGTGCGGGGATCCCGGGCTGGTGACGCGGCAGGTGCTGCGGCCCTTCGTCCTGCGGTCGCGTCCCAAGGCCGACGGGACGGCCGGCGGTCACCGGGCGCTGTCCCCCGAGCTGATGCTGGCCCGCTACCGGCACCTCGTCGACCCGGTCACCGGCGTCGTCTCCGGCCTCCATCCGGTGGCGGGCACGCCCGACGGCCTCCATCGCTGGCGGTCGGGGCGCAACGCCGCCCTGCGGGCGTCCTCGCTGAACGGGGTCCGCGGCGGGCTGCGCAGTCACAGCGGCGGCAAGGGCACGACCCCGCTGGAGGCCCAGGTGGGGGCGCTGTGCGAGGCCGTGGAGCGCTACTCGGGCACGCGGCAGGGAGACGAGCCGGTCGTCCGGGACACCATGGCGGGGCTGGGCGCCTCGGCCGTCCATCCCAACGCCTGCCAGCTGTACGCGGACCGGCAGTTCCAGGACCGCGACCGGTGGAACGCGTCCTGCGGGCCGTTCCAGGTGGTGCCCGAGCCGTTCGATCCGCGCGAGCCCGTGGAGTGGACGCCGGTGTGGTCCCTGACCTCGGGTACCCACCGGATGCTGCCCACCTCGATGCTGTACTACGGGCCCGCCCCCGACGGCACGGAACGGGCGCCGTGGGCGGACTCCAACGGCAACGCGGCCGGCGGCAGCCCGGAGGACGCCGTGGTGCAGGGGTTCCTGGAACTGGTGGAGCGGGATGCTGTGGCCGTGTGGTGGTACAACCGCACCCGGCAACCGGGCGTCGACCTCGACGCCTTCGACGAACCCTGGCTCGCCCGCAGCCGGACGGCCTACGAACGGCTGGGGCGTCAGGTGTGGGCACTGGACCTGACGGCCGACTTCGGTATCCCGGTCGTGGCCGCGCTGTCGCGGCTCACCGGAGAGGGTGAGCAGGCGCTGTGTTTCGGGTTCGGCGCACATTTCGACCCGCGGATCGCGCTACGCCGGGCGGTAACGGAAATGAGCCAACTGCTGCCCGTCGGCGAGGAATTACGGGTTTGGCGCGCCTCCCATCCGCAACTGGACCAATGGTGGAAAGGCGCGACGGTCGAAAACCAGCCTTACCTGGTGGCTGACCCCGGTCAGGCCACCCTCGGGCCGGGGAGCCGTGCCGTACCGACCCATGACGACCTGCGGGGGGACGTGGAGACCGCGCAGGAGCTGGTGCGTGCCCACGGCATGGAACTGCTGGTGCTGGACCAGACGCGCCCTGACGTCGGGCTTCCCGTGGTGAAGGTGATCGTCCCCGGCATGCGGCACTTCTGGGCGAGGTTCGCCCCGGGGCGGCTGTTCGATGTTCCGGTACGCCTGGGAAGGCTCGCGCGCCCGACGAAGTACGGCGAACTCAATCCCATTCCGGTGTTTGTCTGAATCGCTGCGGCGGTCGCTCACGGTGGCCCAGAACCAACGGTTAGTCATACCATGCGCATCACCCACCCAGTCCCCGGCGAGGAGACGGCGATGCCGGACGAGTACCGTGATGCGGAATTTGTAATTCCTCGTCAGCAGGCGGGCGGGTCCGCCGAACCAAAGGGAACCGGCCAATCCGCTCTGCTGCGCCGGGTACTCGCCGTCTCCCCGCGGCAGCAGACTCCGGCGCCGCGGGTCGCCCGGGGCATCACCGTGGTGGCTCTGGCCTGTTACTGCTTCGCGACGGTGATCAACGTCCTGGGCACGCCGGGGCTGAGCCCCGCGTTACTGGTGACGTGCGTCGCCACCGTCCTGCTGAACTTCGGTCTCCAGTTCAGCGTGTCCTCGCAACGGGCGCGCGCCTGGTCCCTGCGGCGCCGCCTGACCGTCCTCGGCGTGCAGGCCGCGCTGACCTACCTCCCCATGGTCTGGTTCCACACCAGCTGGGGCAGCATGCAAGGCCCGCTGGGGGCCACGCTGTTGCTCACTCTGCCGCCCAGGCTGGCGTGGCCGGCGTACGGGGTCGTGGTCGCCGGCATCATCCCCTACTCGCTGCTCTCCGGCGCCGGGGTGCTGGAGACGTGCTACTTCCTCGTCGCCGGCGGGCTCACCGGCCTGGTCGTCTACGGACTGAGCCGGCTCGCCGACCTCGTCCAGGAACTGCACGAGACCCGGGAGCAGATGGCCAAGATGGCGGTGGTCCAGGAGCGGCTGCGGTTCGCCCGGGACCTGCACGACCTGCTCGGATACAGCCTCTCCGCGATCACGCTCAAGGGCGAGCTGATCCAGCGGCTGATCCAGCCCCGGCCCGACCGTGCGGCCACCGAGACCGCCGAACTGCTCGTCGTCGCCCGGCAGGCGCTCGCCGACGTGCGACTGGTCTCCCGCGGATACCGGGACATGTCCCTGAGCGAGGAGGCCGAGTCCGCCCGCGCGGTCCTCGCCGCCGCGGACGTGCGCGCCGAAGTGAAGGTGGAGTGCGGACGGCTGCACCCCGTCGTCGACACGGTGCTGGCCACCGCCCTGCGCGAGGGAATCACCAACATGCTCCGTCACAGCGCCGTACAGGTATGTACCATCGGCGCACGCGTCGAGGGAGACGTCGTCCGGCTGTCCCTGGTGAACGACCGTCCGCACAGCGGAGGCGAGGGCTCCAGACTGCCCGACGAGCCCGAGGCGGGCGGCAGCGGCCTGGGCAACCTGCGCACCCGCTTCGCCGCGATCGGGGGCGAACTCGACGCCGGGGTGGGCGAGGACGGCAGATTCCACCTGGACGCGTGGGCACCGCTCCGGCCGCGCAGCACCGACACGGGAGTTCCGGCGCACGACGCGGTCCGGGGGAAGGCAGCGGTCTGAGGTACCCCGGCATGGGGTGACAAAGGGGGAGATGGGTGCTGTCGTTGAAGATCCTCCTCGCTGAGGACGTGCACATGATCCGGGGCGCCCTCGTGGCGCTGCTCGAACTCGAACCCGACCTGGAGGTCGTCGCCGAGGTCGACCGAGGCGACTGCATCGTGAGGACGGCACTGGAGACCCGGCCGGACGTCGCCGTGATCGACGTCGACCTGCCGGGCACCGACGGGCTGACGGCGGCGGCCGATCTGCACGAGCAACTGCCGTCCTGCCGCACCCTGATCCTCACCAGCCTCGGCCGCCCCGGAACCCTGCGACGCGCCCTCTCCGCGCATGTCACGGGCTTCCTGCTCAAGGACTCCCCGCCGGACCAGCTCGCACTGGCCGTCCGGTCGGTCGCGGCGGGCCGCCGGGTGGTCGATCCCCAACTGGCCCTGGCCGCCTGGGACTGCGCCGACAATCCGCTGTCCGCGCGCGAGCTGGAGGTGCTACGCCTCGCCGCCCGCGGCGCCGACGCCGCCGAGATCGCCGGCTGCCTCTTCCTGTCCAAGGGCACGGTCCGCAACTACCTGACGGCGATCGTCAGCAAGCTCGGCGCCCGCAACCGCATCGACGCCATCCGGCTCGCCGAGGAGGCCGGCTGGATTCCCTGACCGCGAGCCGGTCGCCCGGACCAGGGCGTCCAGCAGGCCCTGGTCCAAGGTGGTGCCCACGGACAGGTCGGACAGCTCACCGAAGCCCGTGTCGCCCACCGCGACGCTCACCACATAGCGGCCGCCCACCGCGAAGGTGCCGAACTGCCACTCCGGGCCGCGCGCGGGCGTGCCGTCCGGGCGTACCAGCGACGCGCCCGAGTCCTCCAGCGCGAAGCCGAACTCGGTGAAGCGGAACCGCAGTCCCTGGCCGAGCGCCTTGCTGTAGGCCTCCTTGAGCGTCCACAGCCGCACCAGGGTGTCGTTGCGCGCCGCCTCACCGCCCGCGTCGAGTCGTGCCTTCTCGAACGGTGTGCACGCCTGCGACTCCGAGCCGGTGTGGGCGAGCCTGCGGTCCGCCCGCTCCACGTCGACGCCGATGCGCCCCCGGCGGGTGATGCCCACGACCATCATGTCCTCGGTGTGGCTGAGGCTGATCTCGATCTGGTCGCAGCCGCGCACATAGGGGCGGCCCCCCGGCTGGTAGGACAGGTCGACCAGGTGCGGGGCGGTCTTCAGCGCGGCCGCCGCCGTGTGCCGCAGCAGCAGCCGCGAGGCGAGGAACCGCTCCCGCATCCCGGGCCGGGCCAGGTTCTCGTACCGGAGCCAGTCCCGCCCGAGCAGCGGCCGCAGCCGCTCGTCGGCCTCCTGGTGCGGCAGCCAGTCCCGCATCACCGCGTGGACCAGCGCCGTGCCGGTCCCGGCGAGGTCGTCGTGCAACCGGTCCCAGGGGCCGTCGGGGCCGGGAGCGGGAACGGGCGCCTTGATCCGGCCCGTCACTTCACGCCCCGGCCAGTGCGGCGGCCAGCGGGCCGGCGTCCAGCGCGGAGATCACTCCGGCGAGGTCCACGGCGTCGCTGTGCGGACCCTGGCACACCGGCAGGCACACCGGGCCGGCCGTGCCGCCCATCCGGCGCAGATACGGGGTGAGGACCGGGCGCGGTCCGATCTCCACCACGTGGGTGGGCGTCTGCTGGGCCAGCAACTGCCGGGCCGCGTCGGCGAACCGCACCGGCGCGGTGAGCTGCTCGGTCCAGTAGGGCGCGAGCAGTGGTTCGGTCACGAGCCGGCCGTGCACCGTGGAATAGAAGGGCAGTTGGGCGGCACCGCCGGGCATGCGGCGGACCACCGCCTCGAACTTGGGCACCACGGGCGCCATCAGCGGCGAGTGGAAGGCGTGCGTGACGGTCAGATGGCGGCAGCGCACGCCGCGCTCGGCCAGCCGGTCCTCGATCCGCTCCAGACCGGCCCGGTCGCCGGACAGCACCGTGGACTTGGCGGCGTTGATGGCGCTGATGCCCACGCCCGGCTCGTCGGCGACGAGTTCGGCGGCCTCGTAGGGGGTGATGCAGGCCGCCATCATGCCGCCGCCGGAGGGCAGGTACTGCATGAACGCCCCCCGCAGCGCGACCAGCTTGGCGGCGTCGGGCAGTGTGAGGGAGCCCGCGATCGTGGCGGCGGCGAACTCGCCGATGCCGTGGCCGAGTACGGCCACCGGATGCACGTCGGCCTCCTCCAGCGTACGGGCCAGGGCGTACTCGACGGCGAACAGCGCGGGCTGGGTCAGCGCGGTCTGGTGGATCCGCGGATCCCTGGCCAGGATCAGCTCGACCACCGAGAGCCCGGTGTAGGGACGCAGAGCGGCCGCCGCCTCGTCCAGGAAGCCCCGGTAGCCGGTGGAGTTGCGGTACAGACCCTCGGTCATGCCGGGGTGCTGGCTGCCCTGGCCGGTGAAGACGAAGGCCGCCCTGACCTGGCTGCCGGTGCGCCGCGCGTCCCGGTCGGCCATGTAGCGGGCCAGCTCGCGCACGGTGGGGTACAGCCAGATGTCGGTGGGCTCCACCAGCGGCCCGAACTCCGCCTCGATGTCCCCGTACAGACTGAGCGCGGCCACCGAGTCGAGGTACTCGTGCAGCGGCGCGGTCTCCTCCACCGGACGGTTCAGATAGTGTGCGAGCCGTTCCAGCAGCCACTCGCGGCAGGCCCTGCCGAAGTCGTCGTCCTGTTGTTCACGCATCGTAAGTGCTCCCTTGGGGGACCCGGGCTCACCGAAGTCCCGGGTCGGTCGTGGAGGGCGCCCCCTCCGGCAGTCAGGCAAGCGTGGAGTCGTACAGGTCGTAGCTGCGTCGACCGTGCAGCCGTGACAGGACCTCCCGCAGCACGCGCTGCTCGGCGGCGGCGGGCCGGTCCGGAAGCGGCAGACCCAGCCGCCGGCACAGCCGGTACAGGGCGGCCGTGGGCCAGGCGGCGTCGGCGAGGAAGGGGTCGGCGGCCGCGCCGGCGGACCGCTGCGCGCGCCACACCCCCAGTCCCGCGGCGGCCGCGATCACCAGCGTGTACCGGTCGGCGAGGCCGAAACTGTGCGGGCTGGCCAGGGCCTGCCGGTCCGTGGGGCAGATCTCCGAGAACGCCCTGCGCAGGTCGTTCAGCTCGCTGGTGAGACGGCGGGCGAGGAAGCGCAGCGTGGTCCCGGACTCCCCTGAGCCCGCCGGAAGTTCGTCCTCCTCCAGCAGATCCGTCGAGGCCACCAGGGTGGCGGCGAGCGGGTCGGCGTCGCCCAGCAGGGTGGGCTTCGACAGGTCCAGCGGCGGCAGGTCCTCGTGCGGCCGGAACAGCTCGGCCGGTGCCTCCGGGTCGGCGAACCAGGCGTACCGGGCGAAGTACGGCAGCTGCGGCAGCAGGCTGACCTGCCGGCCCGCGCTGCCGGCGTGCCCGAGGGAGGTGACCGGCAGATCGCGCAGCTGCTTCTGGAACATCCCGTACATGCCGTCCTCGGCGAAGGTCTCCTCGCCGAGTACGGCGGACATCTCGTCCATGGACTCGGAGACCAGCTTGGGCGTCAGATAGGCGGCGGCGGCCGCGTAGGCGCTCATCTGGCCGGGCAGCAGGTGCAGCGCGCGGGTGGCCACCAGGGCCAGGCAGTCGGTGAGCAGCAGATCCAGGAAGGCGCCGGTGAGGACGTCGCGCACGTGCTGGACGTCCAGGGAGGAACGCCCGTCGGCGCGGCGCCGGGCGGCGAACCGGGCGACCGTGCGCAGCGCGGTGTCGGCGCCCGCCAGCACGATGGACGGGATCAGCCCCCGGATCACCAGCGAGGAGCGCAGCGACAGTTCGTAGCCGTCGCCCGGGGCGCCGAGCACCGCCCCGTGCGGCACCGGGCACTTGGTGATCCGCAGCCCGCCGAACTCGGTGCTGCGCATCCCGGTGGTGGCCCGCCGGCCCAGGTCCTCGACGGTGCCGGGGGGCAGGTCGGGGCGGTGCAGCAGCAGTACGGTACGGCTGCTGCTGAGGCTGGGGTCGACACCCGCGGCACGGGCGAAGACGACCAGGCCGTCGGCGCGGGAGGCGTTGGCGATCGCCGACTTGCTGCCGTCCAGCAGCAGTCCGTCGCCCTCGGGGCGGACGGTGAACTCGTCGCTGACGAAGTCGTTGCCGTGCGCGACCTCGTGGCGGGCGACGGCCATCCGGCGGCCCTCCAGCAGGGTCCGGGCGGCCAGCCGCTGCTGCCCGGGACTGCCCGCGGTCCACACCGGGGTGGCCGCGAAGAAGCAGTTGAGCCCGTAGCCGAAGCCGAGCGAGGCATCGCGGCGGAAGACGGGGCGCAGCACCCGGCCGAGCACGTCCATGCGCTCCAGCCGGCCGCCCAGGGAGACGGGTACGAACTCGGCGTTCAGTCCCCACTCGTCGAGGACGCGTTCGGCTCCGGGCAGCACCTCGCCCGCCGCGTCGGCGGCGAGCAGGGCCGCGCCGCCCAGCGGATTGGCCGGATCGTCGAGCGGGCCGAAGGCGCGCTCCAAGGCGTCGATACGGTCCTGGGCGCGGCTCACCGCCGCCTCCCCGGGGTCACCAGGCGCTCGATCTCGGGTTCGACCCTCTGGTGCAGCGCGCGCACCTCGCCGCGCAGGAACAGCCTCCGCATGGCGGCGCGTTCGACCTTGCCACTGGTTGTCCTGCGGACCGTTCCGGGCCGCACCAGCAGCACGGCCCCGGCCGTCACCTCGTGCTCCTCGCGCAGCCGCTGCTGGACGGCCGAGGCCAGGGCGCCGAGGTCGATGTCGTAGTGGCTGCGGGCCCGCAACTCCTGGACCACCACGATGCGTTCGCGCTCCCCGGGTACGGCGAAGGCGGTCCCGGCGCCGAACAGGCCGGTGACCCGCTGCACCGTGCGCTCCAGGTCCTGCGGGTAGAGATTGCGACCCGCGACCACGATCACGTCCTTGATGCGTCCGGTCACCCGCAGCAGGCCGCCCTGCAGGGTGCCGAGGTCACCGGTGCGCAGATGGCCGCCGCGGCCCGAGGCGAGGTGGCCGTCGAAGGCGGCTGCGGTCTCGGCGGGACGAGCCCAGTAACCGGCCGCGACGCCCGGGCCGCGCACCCAGATCTCACCGGTGCGTCCCTCCGGCAGCTCCTCGCAGGTCTCGGGGTCGACGATGCGGATGTCGCAGGAGGCCGCCGGGCCGCAGTGCGCCTGGCCCGCACCGCTGCCGCTCAGGGCCGGAGCGGTGGCGGAGCCGGACACCAGGAGGGTGGCCTCGGCCAGGCCGTAGCAGCAGACGAGCGCCTCGGGCCGCAGCCCGGCCGGGGCGAAGCGCTCGGCGAAGGCCCGCAGGGTGTCCGGGTTCACCGGCTCGCCGCCGCTGACGGCCACCCGCCAGTGGGACAGGTCGAGTCCGGCCAGCTGGGAGTCGTTGATCCGCCGCACGCACAGCTCGTACGCGAAGTCGGGGGCGCCGCTGACGGCGAGCCGGTAGCGGGAGATGGTCTCCAGCCAGTGCGCGGGCCGCTTGACGAAGGCGGCCGGGGAGAGCAGGACGGCCGTGCCGCCCAGCCACAGGGGGAGCAGCAACTGGCCGACGAGGCCCATGTCGTGGTGGAAGGGCAGCCAGCCGCCGAGGCGGATGCCCGGCCGGGTGCCGAGTGCGTCGCCGATGGCCCGCAGATTGGCCAGCAGGCTGCCGTGGCTGACGACCACCCCGCGGGGCTCGCGGGTGGAGCCGGAGGTGTACTGCAGGAACGCGGCCGCCTCGGGGGCGGGGGTGGACCCGGGCGCACCGGACCGGCCGGCCGGGAAGGCGCCCGCGGTGCGCCGGGCAGCGCCGGAGCCGGATGCCGGCGCGGCACCGGTGGACTCCGAGTCCGGGCGGAGCTCGGCCGGGACCGGGGCGTCGGTGAGCACGCAGGTGACGTGCCCATGACCGGTACGGGCGAGCAGCTGGGACACCTCGGCGGCCTCACCGGTCGAGGTCAGCGCGCAGGAGACCGCGGCGTCCTTGACGATCCCGGCGATGCGCTCGTCGTGGTGCGCGCGGCCCCCGGGCGGAGCCACCGGTACGGCGACCACACCCGCGTACAGGCAGGCGAGGAAGCTGGTGGCGAACGCCGCCCGCCCGCGGTGCACCACGAGCGCCCGCTCCCCGGGGCCCGTGTGCCGCAGCAGCCGGCCGGCCAGGACCCGGGCGGCCCGGTCGAGTTCCGCGTAGGAGACCGTCCTGGGCCACAGGGCTCCGGAACGTTCCCCGAGCAGGATCAGCGCCTCCCGGTCGGGTGTCCTCGCGGCCTGTTCCTGGATGAGTTCGGTGAAGGTCCGGTGACCGGTCATCGCTCCTCCCCCTCACATGTCGTGCGGCCGTCTCTGCGGCTCGGCCGCGGCTTGTCCTGCCGGAGGGCGGGCGGCGCACTCTCGTGGAGCAGCCCCGTTCCCGCCCCGTTCGTGGCGTGGTCCCTGATCACGGACCCGACCAGGCCACCGGGGTGTGGTAGCCGCCGCCCTTGACGGTCCATCCCGCGAAGGCGGTCCGCTCGTCCTCGTCCGGCGCGTCCCGGCGCCGGGCGAGGGCGAGCAGTACGGCGGTGACGGCCGCGAGTTCGGTCTCGTCGGGCTGCCCGCGGACCACGGTGATGTGTGTCGTGTCGGCCATGGGGACAGCCTGCTCCGGGCTGCTCGAAGCGGCCTCGCGCACGGAACGCGGGAGAGCCGAGGACCGCTGGTCCCCGGCTCTCGCGCCACCGGTGCCGAGGCGCCGACGGCGCCCTCAGCCGATCACCCGCTCGTACGCCACGTGACGGGTGCGGACGACGGCCACCTCGGCCTCCTCGGCGAGCGCGGCGCGCAGCCTCAGGTACGTCTGACTGTCCAGGGCCCGCTCGCAGTCCCCGGCGTTGCGCCACCACTGCACCCCGGTGTACTCCCCGGGGCGCAGCGTCGAGCGCAGCAGGTCGCTGCCGCCGAAGTGGCCCAGTTCGCCGAAGTGGTCGTTGACCGCGGCGAAGTGCTTCTCGAAGGCGGCGGGGTCGCCGTGCACCGCGGCCCGGGTGAGCACCACGTTCCCGGCCCCGACGTCGGCGTTCTCCCTGAGCACCCGGGCCACGCTGACCGCCTGGTCGGCCTCGGTCTCCACCAGGGGCGCCAACCGTTTGATCCGGGCCTGGAAGTCCGGGTCGTGGACGGTGTCGAGGAAGCCGCGCCGGGTGCGCCAGTGGCCGAGGTGGGCGTAGACGTGCGGCCGGTCCAGGAGGCTGACGGTGACCAGGAAGTCGAAGTCCTCGCGGTGGCGCATGAACTGCGAGTACTCCTGGAACAGCCGTTGGAAGGCCGGAAGGTCGCCCTTGACCGTGAAGTAGTTGACGACGACCACCGGCTCGTCCGGGCTACGATCCGACACGCGCTTCCTCCGCGAACTGTTTGGCATGGCGCAGCGTGGTGGAGCTGTTGGTGCCCAGCGCCTTGCGGACCAGTGCCCGCGCTTCGGCGAGCGTGGCCTCGGGGCCGAGCGCGCTGCGCACCCCCTCCGGGTCGAGCGTGACGGTGTGCCAGGAGGTGGCCCGGACCGTGCCGTCGCCCAGGGACTCGATGACCCAGCGCCCGCTGTGCCCGCTCATCGCCACCGGCACCCGCAGCTGCTTGTAGACGATCATGTGGCGGTCCTCGAAGCACACCCGGACCGAGGTGGTGTTGTGGGTGGAGCCGTCGGGGCTGCGGGTGTCCATGTCCATGTGCTGGATGCCCGGCTCGTCCTCCGTGAGCTCCAGGCGGGCCACGTGGGGCAGCCGCTCGGGCCACAGGTCGGCGCGGTCCAGGAAGGCGTAGACGTCCCCGGCGGCGCCGACGACGGTCTCCGAGTCACTGAACGTGAAATGCAACTCCTCGCGCGCCTCGCCCAGTTCGGCCGCGTTCTTCAGCGCGGCGAGCTCCGCGCGGCTGTTGCCGTCGACGGCCCGCTCTATCTGCTCCTCGGCGGCCGGGTCGTCACCCACGGCGCGGTAGTCGTGCAGCAGCACCACGCGGGTCCTGCCGTCCTCCAGTTCCTCGACGCGCCACGCGCCGCCCATGGCCGCGACCGGCGCGGCGGGGACGAGCTGGCGGAAGGTGATGGTGCGGGAGGCCGGGTCCAGGACGCGGCGGGAGGTCCAGGTGCGTACGCGTTCGTCGGCGACGGCCCAGATGCGCAGGGTCTGCTCGCCCCCCTCGGCGGGGGCGTCCTGGAGCACCTCGACGTGCACGGTGGGCCCGAACACCTGCGGCCACGCGGAGACGTCGGCGACCAGGGCGTAGACGGTGGCGGCCGGGGCCGCGACGGTGATGGAGTGCTCCGTGACGTGGGGAGCAGAGGTCTCGGACGTAGCGGTCGGCGCCACGGCAACCTTCCCTTCGACAGCCGTGCGTACGGCGTGCCAGCAGACTGACATACGGATGGTCGAGCGAGGGTGGAGAAGTGGTGGATCCGGGCTCCGGAAAGCCGGGACGGGAACGCGAGCCGCCGGATTCAGGCTCCGGCGTCCTGCTGCTCCCAGCGCGGGGGACGGAGGATCTCCACCACGGCGCAGCCCCAGCTGTAGCCGGCGCCGACGCTGACGAGCACGACGCGGTCCCCGGGGCCCGCCTTCCCCGAGACGAGCAGATGGTCGAGTCCGGCGAACTGGTCGCCGGCCCCGAGGTGTCCGACGGCGCGACTGAACTCCCAGCTGGTGCGGGCCGGGTCGATGCCGAACGGCTCGTAGTAGATGGACTTCAGTCGCCGCCGCCCGAAGTGGGGGAGCAGCACCCAGTCGGCCTCGGCCAGTTCCAGACCGGCGTCGCTGCAGGCCTGCTTGACGACCGTCTGCTGGCCGTGGTGGGCCCGGGTGATGGCGTAGGACATGCCGACCCGGCCGATGAACGCCCGCTTGGCCTCCTCGAAGTCGACGGGCACGCGGTGACTGAACGGCGCGGGGCCGAACGGCTCGTCGCCGCGGTGCATCGGCTCCAGCTCCGGGTCGGCGAACAGGGCGAGCGACCTGAGCCGCGCGAAGCCGCCCCGCCGGGACAGTACGAGTGCGGTGGCGCCGTCCGCGTAGGGGGTGCCCGGATCGGTGCGCCAGCGGTCGATGCCGGGCTCGCAGAAGCGGTCGGCGGTGGTCAGCAGGGCGTCGGCGCGGCCGTGCCCGGACGTGAGGTAGGCGGTGGCGAGGTCGAGGGCGGCCAGGCCGCCGTTCGACA
Source organism: Streptomyces sp. NPDC046197 (assembly GCF_040646295.1). Taxonomy (NCBI): domain Bacteria; kingdom Bacillati; phylum Actinomycetota; class Actinomycetes; order Kitasatosporales; family Streptomycetaceae; genus Streptomyces; species Streptomyces sp. NPDC046197. The sequence goes on from NZ_JBEYZY010000042.1 coordinate 43,671, forward strand.
TCTGCCGGATCTCCACGGCCTGGCAGCTGTTGCCGAGCGCCTCGCGCTGGACGTACGAGGCCACCGGCCACAGGTCCTGGCCCTGGTGGTACGTGTCGGCGTGCAGCAGCAGGTCGATGTCGCCGCCGTCGCTGCCCGCCCGGCCCAGCGCGGTGCGCGCGGCGGCCGCGGCCATCTCGGCGGCGGATTCCTCGGGTGAGTACGCCACCGACACCATGCCGGTGGCGGACGCGACACGGGGCGGGCAGGCGCCCGTGGCGACCGCGTCGGCGACATTGAGCACGGAGGGCAGCCGTACGGAGGTCCCCCGTATGAAGACGTCTTCCACACGCACAGGTGCTCCAGGAGGTCGGGGCTCGGCCGGTGGCGGCGAGGGCCGGTGGCGGTGAGCCGGGGTACTGCGGGAACCGCCGGCTCAGCCGGAGGCGGCGACGGCCAGGGGCGGCGAACCGGGGGCGCTGCGGGACCGGTCGAGCAGGACGTAGTGGACGGCGTCGAGCAGCGCGGCCCAGCTGGCCGCGACGGTGTTCTGGTCGACGCCGACGGTGCCCCAGCGCCGCTCGCCGTCCCGGTAGGAGATCAGGACCCGGGTGGCCGCGCCGCTGCCGGTCTGCCCGCTGAGGACGCGGACCCGGTAGTCCACCAGTTCCAGTCCGGCCAGCGCGGGGAAGTACGGGTCCAGGGCGCGGTGCAGAGCGGTGTCGAGGGCGTTGACGGGGCCGTTGCCGTGACCGTCCGCGGTGACGGGTTCCCCCTCGACCCGCAGCCGTACGCAGGCCTCGGTGCGGACCTGCCCGTCGGGCCGGCTGGATACCCCGATCGACCAGGACTCGACCTCGAACGGCGGGGGCGGCGGACTGCCGGCGAGCTCCTCGCGCAGCAGCAGCTCGAAGGAGGCGTCGGCCGACTCGAAGCTGTAGCCCCGGTTTTCCAGGTCCTTGACGCGGGCGGCGGCCCGCGCCACGACGTCGGAGCCCGCGGCGACCTGGTAGCCCAGCTCGCGCGCCTTGAGCTCGACGGAGGAGCGGCCGCCCATGTCGGACACCAGGGTGCGCATCACGTTGCCGACCAGGGCCGGGTCGGTGTGCTGGTACAGGTCGGGGTCGACGCGCAGCGCGGAGGCGTGCAGCCCCGCCTTGTGGGTGAAGGCGGAGGCGCCGGTGTACGGGGCCGAGGGGTCGGCGCGCACCCCGGTGATCTCGGTGATCGCCAGACCCGTCCTGGTGAGTTCGGGCAGCCGGTCCAGCGGCAGGACCTTCTTGCCGCGCTTGAGCAGGAGGTTGGCGATGACGGTGAACAGGTTGGCGTTGCCGCAGCGTTCGCCGTAGCCGTGGGCGGTGCCCTGGGCGTGGACGGCGCCGGCGTCGATCGCCGCCATGGTGTTGGCGACCGCGCAACCGGTGTCGTCGTGGCAGTGGATGCCGACGGGCGCCCCGGTCATGGCGATGGTGTCGGCGACCACGGCCCCCACCTCGTTGGGCAGTGAGCCGCCGTTGGTGTCGCACAGGACCACGGTCTCGGCGCCGGCCTCGACGGCGGTGTGGACGACGGCGAGGGCGTACTCGCGGTTGAGCCGGTACCCGTCGAAGTAGTGCTCGGCGTCGAGGAACACGCGGCGCCCGGCGTGCACCAGGTGCCGCACGGTGCTGCCGATCATGGCCAGGTTCTCGGCGAGCGTGGTGCGCAGGGCATGGCCGACGTGCCCGGTGTGGCTCTTGGCCACCAGGGTCACCACGGGCGTCTCGGCCGCCAGCAGGGCCCTGACCTGTGGGTCGACGGCGACCGAGACGCCCGGCCTGCGGGTCGCGCCGAAGGCCGCCAACTGGGCGCTGCGCAGCTGGAGTTCGGTCCGCGCCCGGTGGAAGAACTCGGTGTCCTTCGGTATCGCCCCCGGCCAGCCGCCCTCGATGAAGTGGATGCCGAGCGCGTCGAGCCGGCGTGCGACGGCGAGCTTGTCCTCGACCGTCAGCACCAGGCCCTCCTGCTGGGTGCCGTCGCGCAGGGTCGTGTCGTAGAGCTGGAAGCTCCGCTCAGCCATCGCCCCTCCCTTGTCCCGATGTGTGCCGGTGGTTTTCGGACGTCCGTTCCGGCTGCTTCGTCCACGGTCCGGCGGAGGGCCGGAGAACCCCTCGAACGGCGCTGGACCGGCGCGCGGGCGCACGACGGCGCGGCGGGACCGGACGGCGCACGGCCGTCCGGGTCCCGCCGCGCCATGAGCGGGCGGTGCTGCGAGAGGTCAGGACACCTCTGCCGAAGTGCCCTCGGCCTGTCCCTGGTCCTCGCTCCGCAGCCTGCGCGGGATGGCGAACATCAGGGCGAAGACCACCGCCGTGATGCCGATGAACACCGACATCAGGGTCTGGAAGCTGGCGGCGAAGGAGTCGCCGCGCACCTCGCCCTGGTACTTGGACAGGACCGGGGCGACCCTGGCGTCCCGCAGCGGCGCCGCGGTGCAGCTGGCCGGGGTCACCTGCAGGTCCTTCTGACCGGCCCGGTCCGTGGCGCAGGTCCGGTAGGCCTCGGCCGTGGTCCGCGCCTCACCGGGGGTGAGCTGAGCGGTGACGACCAGGTCCTTGCGCAGGTTCGCCATGTGGTCGTCCACGCTGGACCCGGTATTGCCCACCAGGCCGCCGAAGAAGACCACGCTGACCAGGGCACCGCCGATGGCGAAGCCCAGCTGGGTGTTGGTGTTGACCAGACCGGAGGCGGAACCGGCGTCCTTGTGCGGGACCTCGGAGGTCACGATCAGCGGCAGCGGTGTGGCCACCGTGCCGAAGCCCAGACCCACCAGGAACAGCGGCGCCGCGATGTGCCAGGAGGTCACCTCGCTGCCCTTCGCGCCGGCCACCCAGATGTACGTGGCCAGGCCGACGACCAGGACGACGGCACCGACCTGCATGGCCTTGCGGCCGAACTTGGGCACCAGGATCATCACCGAGGAGGTGGCGGTGAGGAAGGCACCGACGCAGAACGGGAGGCTGGTCAGACCGGCGCGCATCGGCGACCAGCCCTGGCCGATCTGCATGTACAGGGTCCACCCGATGGTGAACATGCCCATGCCGGTGTAGAAGATCATGTTGACGGCGAGGCCGGAGGAGAAGCTGCGGATGCGGAAGAGGCTCAGCTCCACCAGCGGCGAGCCGTCCTTGCGGGCCTTGGCCCTCTGCCACAGCACGAAGACGGCCAGCACCGGCGCCGCGGCGATCATGGAGACATAGCCCCAGACCGGCCAGCCCAGTTCGCGGCCCTGGAGCAGCGGGTAGACCAGCATGACCATGCCGGCGGTGGCCAGCACCACGCCGAGCGTGTCCAGCCGCAGCGCGTGCGGCGCCTTCGACTCGCTGATGACCTTGGACCCGTAGGCCAGACCGAGCAGGCCGACCGGCACGTTGACCAGGAAGATCAGCCGCCAGTCCAGGCCGAAGAGGTTCCACTCGACCATCAGGCCGCCGAGGGCCAGACCCAGCGTGGCCGCGAGTCCGCCGACCAGGCCGTGCAGCGCGAAGGCGGTGCCCCGCTCCTTGTCGGAGAACGTCACATGGATGATGGACAGCACCTGCGGGACCATCACACCGGAGAAGGCCCCCTGGACGACGCGGGCCGCCACCAGCTGCCACGGCTCCTGCGACACACCGGCCGCGAGCGAGGCCAGGGTGAAGCCGGCGACGCCGAGCAGGAACATCTTCTTGCGACCGTAGATGTCACCCAGACGCCCGCCGAGGATCAGCATCAGGGCGAAGGCGAGCTGATAGCCCACCAGCACCCACTGGATGGCCGAGTACCCGGCGCCCAGCTCGCGCTGCATCGAGGGCGCCGCCACGTTGGCGATCGTCCCGTCCAGCAGATCCATGAACGCGGAGACGAGCAGCACCAGCAGCGCCGCCCAGCGCTTGGGGTCGAGGTTCGCCCCCTCGGCCGCCGCGTCCGCACCGTGCGCGTAATTTCCCACCTCCGTCTCGACGGACGGAGCCTGCTGGGACTCAATAGCCATGATGTACCTCTCTGATACTCGGGGGGTGTCCGGCGTTCGGGAACCGGTCTCTCGGCGGCCGAAGGCCGCGGAAGCATCGGTTCAGCAGCATGACGGCGGCCGGTGGAGCGCCACTGGAGTGCGGCTGAAGCGGGGTGCGGACGTGGCCGGGCCGCTGCCGCGGGCCCGGTGGTGGGGGTGGCCGGCGGCCTCGTCGACCGTGAGGACCGGGGTCACGCACGCCTCCGTGTGCGCGAAGTGACGGGCCCAGGCGTCGCGGTCCCGGCCGAGGAACCGGTCGGCGAAACTGCGGCGCAGCGCGGGCCAGTTGGCCGGGTCGCCGCGGTCCGGCAGCCGCCGGGCGTCCAGTTCCAGGCCGGCCAGCAGGGCCGCGTAGAAGCGGTCCTCCAGAGCACCCACCGCCACGTACCGGCCGTCCTCGCAGGCGTAGCAGGTGTAGAACGGGGCCCCGCCGTCCAGCAGGTTCGCCCCGCGCTCGTGGCGCCAGCGGCCCGCGGCCGCCATGCCGACCAGCATGCCGAGCAGGGCGCCGGTGCCGTCGACGATCGCGGCGTCGACGACCTGACCGCGGCCGGAGCCCTGCCGCTCGTACAGCGCCGCGAGCACGCCGGCGACCAGGAACATGCCACCACCGCCGAAGTCGCCGAGGAGGTTGACCGGGGGGACCGGCGGACCGCCGCCCTCACCGATGGCGTGCAGGGCACCGGTCAGCGCCAGGTAGTTGATGTCGTGGCCGGGGGTGTGGGCCAGCGGTCCCTCCTGTCCCCAGCCGGTCATCCGGGCGTACACCAGCCGCGGGTTGCGCTCCAGGCACACGTCGGGGCCGATGCCGAGCCGCTCGGCGACTCCGGGACGGAAGCCCTCGACCAGGACGTCGGCGCCCTCGGCCAGGCGCAGCAGCTCCGCCACGCCCGCCGGGTCCTTCAGGTCCAGGGCGGTCACGCGGCGGCCCCGGTCCAGGACCCGGTGCCAGTCGGCGAAGGGGCGGCGGCCGTCGGCGCGCTCCACGCGCAGCACGTCCGCGCCCAGGTCGGCGAGGACCATGCAGGCGAAGGGGGCGGGCCCGATCGCCGCGAGCTCCACAACGCGCAGGCCGTGCAGCGGTCCCGTCGCGGGGTCTGTGCTCATCCCTGTCCTCCTCGTCACCGACGAACCGGCCCCGCACGCTCCGTCCGGCCGCTCGCACCCGGCTGGCGGGCCACTCGCGCCGCGGTGGGCAGGCGCTTGCGCGCGAGTCGGCGATTACGGGACGGGGGCAGTCGGCGCCATGGCCGCGTCGCGTTCCGGTGCGGCGCCCGGTCGTCCTGCCCGCCCGGTCGCCCGGGGGGTGGGCCGCCGGGGGTGCGCCGGGCCGCCGGGAGGGCACGCCGCCCGCTGGGAGGGGGCGTGTTGGGTGCCGGGGGTGCGCCGGGCCGGCGGGAGGGGCGTGCTGGGCCGCCAGGGGCGTGCTGGGCCGCCCGGGGGCACGCCGCCCGCTGGGAGGGGGCGTGCTGGGCTGCCGGGGGTGCGCCGGGCCGGCGGGAGGGGCGTGCTGGGCCGCCAGGGGCGTGCCGGGCCGCCCGGGGGCACGCCGCCCTCCGGGAGGGCGTGCTGGGCTGCCGGGGGTGCGCCGGGCCGGCGGGAGGGGCGTGCTGGGCCGCCCGGGGGCACGCCGCCCACTGGGAGGGGGCGTGTTGGGTGCCGGGGGCGCGCCGGGCCGCCGGGAGGGCACGCCGGGCCGCTGGGAAGGGGCGTGCTGGGTCGCCGGGGCGCGCCGGGCCGGCGGGACCGGATGCTGGGTCGCCGGGGGCACGCCGCGCCGCCGGGAGGGGCGTGCTGGGGCGCTGGGAGGGGCGTGCCGGGGCGCCGGTGGGGACGCGCCGGTCCCGGTCCGGTGCTCCGTCGGCCCGACCGGCCGTCCGAGGGCGCGGCGATCCCGGACCGGTGCTCAACGACCGCTGTGAGAAACCGCGTTGGCGCTGCGTCCGCTCTTCGGGAGACGGGTGCGCCGGTCGACTCCGGCTCAAGGGGCGGTCCGTAGCGTTCCTGGGCGCACCCAGCCTTCGGCAGCCCGAGAGGAACCCCGCATGGACACGGCACTCACGCCCTTCCGCGTCGAGTTTCCCGAGTCGGCCCTCACCGACCTTCGTGACCGGCTGGCGCGTACCCGGTGGCCGGAGGCGGAGACGGTCGACGACTGGTCGCAGGGCGTGCCCCTCACGTATCTGCGTGACCTGGCCGGCCACTGGCGGACCACCTACGACTGGCGTGCCACCGAGGCCCGGCTCAACGCGCTGCCGCAGTACCGCACACGGATCGACGGACTCCGTGTCCACTTCCTGCATGTGCGCTCCCCGCACCCGCAGGCCGTGCCGCTGCTGCTCAGCCACGGCTGGCCCGGCTCCGTCGTGGAGTTCCTCGACCTGATCGAACCGCTGACGAACCCTCACGACCCGGCCGACGCCTTCCACGTGGTGGCTCCCTCGCTGCCCGGCTACGCCCTCAGCGACAAGCCGGCCACCACCGGCTGGACCGTGGAGCGCACCGCCGCGGCCTGGGCAAAGCTCATGGCCCGCCTGGGGTACGAGCGCTACGCCGCCCACGGGGTCGACTGGGGCTCCTTCCTCACCGGCGCGCTCGGCACCCTGGACGCCCCCCACCTGCTCGGCGTCCACCTGGCCATGCCGTTCGCCAAACCCCCGCAGGAGCAGGTCGAACTCGACGCCCGCGACCTGGCCGGACTCGCGGCGCTGAAGGAGTTCCAGCAGAACGAGGGCGGCTACTCCGCCGTCCAGGCCACCCGCCCGCAGACACTGGGTTACGCCCTCACCGACTCGCCCGTCGGCCAGCTCGCCTGGATCGCCGAGAAGTACTGGGCCTGGAGCGACCACGACGGCGACCTGGAAAAGGTGATCCCGCGCGACCGGCTGCTCGACGTGGTGACCCTGGCCTGGCTGGCCGGTACCGGTGCGTCCTCCGCGCGCATCTACTGGGAGAGCCACAACCGGATGGCCCTCGACCCGGTGGCGGTACCGACGGCCTGCTCCGTCTTCCCCAAGGACGCCCGGATGCCGCGCGCCTGGTGCGAGCACCGGTTCACCGACCTGCGCCGGTGGACCGACCACGACAGGGGCGGCCACTTCCCCGCCCTGGAACAGCCCGAACTGCTCGTCGGCGAACTGCGGTCCTTCTTCCGCACGCTGCGCTGACCGCCGACCGGGAGGACACGCCATGACGCACCCCACGCCGGGCCCGGTCGAGGACCTGCCCCCCTTCCCGTTCCCCGGGTCGAGCCACCGCGGCCCCGCCCCGCTGTTCGCACGACTGCGGGCCGAGCGCCCGGTGGTCCGCGTCCAGTGGGCCGGCGGCGGCCACGCCTGGCTGGTCACCCGGCACCGCGACGTCCGGGCCGTGCTCGACGACCCGCGCTTCAGCCGGGCCGCGGCCTACGCACCCGGGGCGCCCCGGTTCAGCGGACTGTTCCAGGCCCCGCCCGGAATGATCATCTCGCTGGACCCGCCGGACCACACCCGGCTGCGCGCCCTCGCCGAACAGGCCTTCTCCGCCGCCCGGATCGCCGCGATGCGGCCACGGGTGCGGGAGCTGGCCGCAGGGCTGCTGGACGCGCTGGAGAAGCAGGCCGGGCAGGGCCCGGTCGATCTGGTGGCCGGCTTCGCGGCACCGCTCGCCATGACCGTGATCTGCGAGCTGCTGGGGGTGCCGGAGGCGGACCGGGAACAGTTCCACGTCTGGGTACGGCAGTTCGCCGACGTGTCGGGCCCGCCGGAACGGGCCGCGGAGGGCGGGGAGAGGCTCGGCGCGTACATCGCGCGACTGGTGGGGGAGCGCCGGGGCGGCGTGGCCGAAGACGGCGAACCCACCTCCGCCCAAGGCCGCCGTGGCGCCGACGACGTGCTGTCGGCGCTGGCCGCGGCACGGATCGGCGAGGACCGCCTCGGCTTCGACGAACTGGTCGGGCTCGGCTTCACCCTCCTCGGCGCCGGTTTCGACTCCTCCGCCGGACAGCTCGGCAACGTGGTGGCCACCCTGCTCGCCGGACACCGCGACGTCTGGCGCCGTCTGGGGGAACACCCCGGGGACATCCCGGCCGTGGTCGAGGAACTGCTGCGCACGGTGAACCTCAACGGCAACGACACCTCCGGCCTGCCGCGCATCGCCACCGAGGACGTCACCGTGGGCGGCGTCGTCATCCCGGCCGGGGACGCGGTCTTCCTCGCCTTCGCCTCCGCCAACCGGGACGAGGACGTCTTCCCGCACGCCGACCGGACCGACTTCCACCGTGCCGGCAACCCCCACCTGGCCTTCGGCCACGGCATCCACCGCTGCCTGGGCGCGCCCCTGGCCCGGCTGGAGCTGTCCGTGGCCCTCGCCGAGCTGACCCGCCGATTCCCCGACGCGGCCCTCGCCGTCCCCGAGGAGGACCTGCGGTGGCGGGCCGGTGACGTCAACCACAACCTGCTCGCCCTGCCCGTCCGTCTGACAAGGAGCACCGCATGACCGCCGATCAGCTGCCGGCGACCAGCCGCGAAGTCCGGCTGGCCTCCTATCCCGAGGGCGAGGTGACCCTCGATCATTTCGAACTCGGCGAGTCGGAACTGCCCGAGCCGGGCGAGGGCCAGGTCGTCGTACGCAACGACTGGATGACCCTGGGCTCGGTGGCCCGGGACCAGATGAACCCCGGCACCAAGCTGCCGATCCCGGTGTTCCAGCCGGGAGTCGCCATGTGGGGACGCACGGTCGGCACGGTCGTCGCCTCGCGCAGCCCCCAGCTGGCGGTCGGTGACCTGGTGGAGCACTTCTCCGGGTGGCGGCAGTACGCCGTCGGCACCGCCCACGAGTTCTTCCCCCGGGACCGCGCGCTGCTGCCCGGCCCCGAGTACTTCCTGTCCCAGGGACCGACGGCCTGGCACGGCATGGTGGACACGGCCGAGGTGGGCGAGGGCGACGTCGTGTTCGTCTCCGGAGCCACCAACGGCGTCGGCGCGCTGGCCGGGCAGATCGCCAGACTGCGGGGCGCCAAGCGGGTCATCGGCAGCACCGGCTCCAAGGAGAAGACCGGCTTCCTGGTCGACGAGCTGGGCTTCGACGCCGCCTTCGACTACCACGACGGGCCGGTGGCCCAACAGCTCGCCGAGCTGGCCCCCGACGGCCTCGACGTCGTCTTCGACAACGTCGGCGGTGAACAGTTCGAGGCGGCCGTCCAGGTGGCCTCCCGCGGTGCGCGGTTCGCGCTCTGCGGTGCGCTGGCCGGCCAGCACGGCTCCGGCGACGGCGGCGCCCCCCGGCTGCCGCTGATGCAGGTCATCAGCAAGGACCTGACCCTGCGCGGCTTCGCCACCCTGCACACGCCCGACCAGATCGAGAACTGGAACACCCGCTTCGGCGCGTGGCTGCGGGAGGGGAGCATCGTCTTCCCGCACACGGTCGTCGAGGGCGGGGTGGCCGCGCTCCCGGAGGCGTTCATCGCGCTGCTGGAACGCCGGTACAGCGGCACCGTCCTGGTAAGGCTGAGCTGAACCACGAACCACTGAGGCGGGCGGCCTGTCCCGGACGGTCCGGGACGGGCCGCCCCGTGTACGTCCCGAGGAGGCGAGGGCCATGACCGCACACGACACGGACGGTGTGCTGGACCGAGTGGCGCTCAACCGGGCCCTGCTGGCCCGCCAACTGCTGCTGGAGCGCTCGCCGATGGGCGCGGCCGACGCCCTGGAGCACCTGGTCGGCATGCAGGCCCAGGCGCCCGAGCCGCCCTACACCGGGTTGTGGACCCGGCTGGCGGCCTTTCGGCCCGAGGAGCTGTCCGAGCTGCTGGAGAGCCGGGCGGCGGTACGGCTGGTGCTGATGCGCTCGACGCTGCACCTGGTCACCGCCCGGGACTGCCTGCGGCTGCGGCCGGTGCTGCACGGCTCCCTGGCACGCTCCCTGACCAGCACCTTCGGGCGCAAGGTGGCCGGCCTCGACCTCGCCGAGGTGGCGGCGCGCGGCCGGGCGCTGGTGGAGAAGGAACCGCTCACCCTGGGCCGACTCGGTACCCAGCTCGCCGAACACTGGCCCGACCGGGACGCGTTCGCCCTCGCCAATGCCGTACGAGCGCTCGTGCCGCTGGTGCAGACCCCGCCGCGCGGCCTGTGGGGCCGGGGCGGCCAGGCCGTGCACACCACCGCCGAAGCGTGGCTGAACCACCCGCTGGAGGCCGACGACACCCCGGACCACATGGTCCTGCGCCATCTCGCCGCATTCGGTCCGGCGACCGTCAAGGACGTCCAGACCTGGTCCGGCATGACCGGCCTGGCCGCGGTGGTACGACGGCTCGGCCCGCGGCTGCGCACCTTCCGCGACGAGAACGGTGCCGTCCTGTACGACCTGCCGGACGCGCCGCGTCCCGACCCGGGCACCCCGGCGCCCGTGCGCTTCCTGCCGGAGTTCGACAACATCCTGCTTTCGCACGCCGACCGCTCGCGGATCCTGACCGTCGAACAGCGCGCCCGCGTCCTCACCCGCAACGGACTGGTCAGGTCGACGTTCCTGGTGGACGGTTTCGTCCGTGGGCTGTGGCGCATCGAACGGGAGGCCGACGCGGCCCACCTCGTCCTGGAGCCGTTCTCCCCGGTGGACCGGGCGCGGCGACGCGAACTGACCGAGGAGGGCATGCGGCTGCTCGCCTTCGCGGCGGCCGACCGCACTCCGGCCGGCGTGCGCTTCGGCCCCGCCGCGGCCTGACCCGACGCGAATCGTCAGGCAGTCCCTGGGGATCCGCGGACGCTCGCCGTCCACTCGACCGGCGCCCCAGCCGGACCCGGTGTACTGGCCATGGCCGGATCCGTCCGTCGGCCGGCCACCGGCCCAGAGAGGGAACTGCCATGTCGGACAAGCCATTTGCCGAGCGCACCGTCGTCGTCACCGGAGGAGGTACCGGCATAGGGCGGGCCTCCGCCCTGGCCTTCGCCGCCCTCGGGGCGGCCGCCGTCGTCATCACCGGACGCCGCAAGGAGCGGCTGGCGGAGGTCGCCGGACTGCACCCGGCGATCGTCCCCGTGACCGCCGACGTGACCACCGAGACCGGCGCGGACACCGTGGCCGAGGCGGTGGCCGAGCGCGGCGGCACGCTGGACGTCCTGGTGCACAACGCCGGAGTCTTCCGCTTCACCCCGCTGGCCGGACTCGACGTGGCGACGGCCCGCGAGGTACTCGAGACCAACGTACTCGGCCCCGTCCTGCTGACCCGCCGGCTGCTGCCGCTGCTGCGCTCCCCGGGCGGCGCCGTCGTCCTCGTCTCCAGCCGCGGCGGCCACAACCCGGGCCCGGAGAGCTCGCTGTACTGCGCGAGCAAGGCCGCCGTGCACAGCTTCACCCGGAGCTGGGCGGCCGAGCTGGCCCCGCGCCGCATCCGCGTCAACGCGGTCGCGCCCGGCTTCGTCCGCACCGATGCGTACGCCGCCAACGGCCTGTCCGAGGAGCAGGTCGAGGGGCTGTTCGCGGGCGTGGTCCACTCCATCCCGCTCGGCCGGGTCGCCGAGGCCGAGGAGATCGCCGCCTGGGTGACCCGGCTCGCGGAACCCGCCGCCTCCCTGGTCACCGGCCAGATCCTCACCGTCGACGGCGGCATGGACGTCGCCGGCAACTAGTGCCCCGGCAGGCAACGTTCGCCCCGTCGCGACGCCCGGCACGCACTCTCGCCGCACCGGCCGAAAGCCCAAGTACGTCCAGTACGAGGAC
>NZ_JBEYZY010000043.1:0-53729 GCF_040646295.1 Streptomyces sp. NPDC046197
CTGAACTGCTGGACCGGCATCTGCACCACCTGCCACCGACCCCTGCCCAGCAGAGCCACACCAAGATCAAGACAGACCTAACGGAGTCCTACTAGCACCCGGCCACTGGCGAGTAGCCCGAGCGTGTGGCGCCAGCCTGCGGCCACGGCCGTGACTCCTCGCCATCCGGTGACATCACATTGCCCATCGCCATTCCACCCCGTTGCCAGCACCGTGCCGTCCGACCGGAGTCCCACCGTATGAGACCTGCCTGTGTTCCTCGCGGTATGGACGTTGCCGGCTGCCACCGCGACGACGTCTTCCCATCGCTCGACACGACATTCTGCGGCTGCGGTATTGCCCGCGGCGAGAACGGTTCCGTCCCAGCGCCGTCCGACAGAATGACGCCTTCCGGCCGCCAGCACCGACGAGCTAGCGAGCATTCCGCCTCCTTGTGCTCGGCGCGAGTTCGCGACATGGGATGCCACCTTACGTTGGCCTGGAATCAGAGCGGGGTCCTCAGCCGTCGCCAGCAGATGACGGCACAACCGAGTGTGATGAAGGCGCGGTGGATGTCGTCGCGCATCTCCCAGCGGATACGTAGGCGGCGGAACCAGTGCAGTAGTGCGATGGCGCCTTCCACGGCCCAGCGGTGGACGCCGAGTCCGGAGCCGTGTTCGGTGCCGCGTCGGGCGATGTGCGGGGTGATTTCGAACCGTCGGACCTGATCGCGGTAGCTCTCGTGGTCGTAGCTGCGGTCGGCGTAGAGGTGCTTCGGGGGGCGCAGCGGTTGGCCGCGTTCGCCTCGGATCGGCGGGACAGCTCGGATCAGTGGGATCAGCTGGGTCACGTCGTTGCGGTTGCCGCCAGTCAGCGTGATGGCCAGCGGGATGCCGTGGGCGTCGACGATCACGTGGTGCTTGCTGCCGGTCTTGCCCCGGTCCACCGGAGACGGGCCGGTGGCCGCACCCCCTTTCATCGCCCGCAGATGGCTCGAGTCGACCGACGCCCGGGACAGATCCAGTACGCCGGCCGCCCGCAGTTCAGCCAGCAGCATCTCGTGCAGGCGCTGCCAGACCCCGGCCTCGTTCCACTCCCGCAGTCGCCTCCAGCAGGTCATCCCGGAGCCGAAGCCGCGTTCCTGCGGAAGGTAGCGCCAGGGGATGCCGGTGTAGAGCACGAACAGGATGCCGCACAGAACCCGCCGGTCATCGAGCCCGCCACGCCCCGGGTACCGGAAGCGCCGCTCAATCACCGGCAACACCGGCTCGATACGCTCCCACAGCCCATCGTCAACCTCCCACGGCTTGCGCCCACCACGAGTCTCGGTCGCAACCACCCCCTCCGGGCCGCATCAACGAGAACTGACATGCCGTCATTCCCGACCCCCACAGACCTCATTCTGGTTCCAGTCCTTAGCGAACAGGCCCGGTTCGGCCTCGGCAAGGACGCCCAGGCTGACCAGGCGCTTGAGCTTGTGTCGGGTGCTCTCGATGCTCTTCGGCGTGAGCGGGAGGTCCAGGGCCTGGCATAGGTCGCGGGCGCGCTTCGGCCCTGGAGTCTCGGCGAATGTTTCGAGAATCTGCTGGTAGGCCGGGTGGGCTGGCAGAGCGGGCGGCTCCTCCGTTGGTTCCGGGGCCGCCGGCGGGAGGGCGAGGAGCGTCTTGCGGGTCACCGCCAGGTTCTCGATCTCCTCGTCGAGTTCACGCAGGCGCGTGGTGAGCTCGTCGATCTGCGTGCGGAGTTGTTCCGCAGCGGCGGTGAGCTCCCGCTCGCGTGCGTCGACCCGCTCCAGGAGCGGCGTCACCTGGAACCGGGATCAGATCAGCGGGGCAGGGGGCTGGCAGGGGCTGCATCAGGTGCATCGTCCCAGCACGGGTGGGCTTTGGTGACCCCAACACGGTTGCGTTCGGTGTCGGTGCACCAGCACAGCGGAATCGTTCGCCCACTGCCTCCCACGCCTGCCCGTTCAGCCCGCTGCCCGAGTAGGACCTGACCACCGTCGGCCCAGGCCAAGCCGCCTGAGTGCCGAACCGTGAACGTGCCGGGTACCCGGGCAGGGGCCGTCATGGGAACGCCGTCAGCGCCGCCCGGGGACGACACCCTTGCGCCGGCTGCCCCGCGCTTGGCCCTCCCTCGGCGTGCTAGGAGCGGCTCTCCAGGCGGTAGCCGTGTCCCCTCAGGGTGGTGATGCGGGGCACTCGGCAGGGACGGTCGGATGCTTCGGCTGCCGAGGCGAGGCGGTGGCGCAGGCCGGCCATGGTGACGTCGAGGGTTTTGGTGGATCCGAACCAGTTCTCGTCCCAGACCTCGGCCATGAGGGTTTCGCGGGATACGGCCTCGCCGATGTGCCGACCGAGGAGGACGAGGAGTTCGAACTCCTTGGGGCGCAGTTGGACCTCTTCGCCGTGGAGGCTGCAGTGCCGCGCCGTGGTGTCGACCATGAGGTCGTCGAGCCGGAGTACTTGCTGGGGAGCCGGGGTGATGGTGTGTCGGCGCAGGTGGGCGCGCAGGCGGGCCAGCAGGACGGTGAGGCTGAAGGGCTTGACGAGGTAGTCGTCAGCTCCGGCGTCGAGGCCGGCGATCACGTCGATGTCGTCCGTGCGGGCGGTGAGGATGATGATGAGCAGGTCGGGGCAGCGGATGCGCAGGGTGCGGGCGACGTCGAGGCCGTCCATGTCGGGAAGGCCGAGGTCCAGGAGGAGGGCGTCGTAGGGGGTGTGGGCGGCTTCGGCCAGGCCGCTTGCGCCGGTGCGGCTCCAGGTGGTCGCGTAACCGTTGCTGTGCAGGCCGGTTTCCAGGTGGCGGCCGATGGTGGCGTCGTCCTCGATGACGAGGACGCGGATGCGGCTGCGGTCCGGTGCGGCGGGGGTGCGCATGGTCGACAGCGTAGGAGGGCGCGCGGGGATCGGCTTGGTCGCCAACGCAGGTGTGCTCACAGGTCACGCAGTTCCTCCACGGGCGGGCGCTTTGCGCGCCGGATTCCGTTCAGCGCGGCTGCCGTGACGGCGATCAGTGCGGCGAGCGCGGTGAGCACCAGGTAGGAGCCAGGGACCGAGAGGCTTGCGGGGGGTGGGTCGAAGACTCCTGTCAGGACCTTGACCAGCATTGCGGACAGCGCCCAGCCGATGAGGGCGCCTCCGACCAGACCGGCCGCGGCCAGGATGAGGGCTTCGGTGAGGACCATGCCGCGCAGCTGGCGTGTCTTGGCGCCGAGGACGGTGGCGATGGCGAAGGTGCGGCGGCGTTCGGCGAGGCCGAGGGCGAGGACGAGTCCTCCGGCTCCGGCGGCCAGCAGGACGGCGAAGGCGAGTTCGATGCGGGTTAGTCCGGCCAGGTCGACGGAGGTCAGGCTGGTGCCGACGGTGCCGCGGGTCTGGGTGAGGTCGGTGACGGTGGCGGCGGTGCCGAGCTGATGGCGCAGGTGGGCGGCGATCTGCTTCTGGTGCGTGCCGCCGGTGTCGAGGAGGAAGGCGCCGACCGCGTCGCTGCCGGTGGTCTTGGAGATGTAGGAGGCGTTGGCGACGAAGAAGCTGTCCTTGGGGGCGGTGGGGAACTCCTTGGCGATGCCGGCGTAGTGGAAGGGGACCGTGCGCAGGGCCTTGGTGCGGGCGTCCTGGATGCGCAGGTTGACGGTGTCGCCCGGGGAGAGCTGGAAGTCGTTGACGGTTTCGACGCTGACCAGCAGGTTGTCCGGACGCTGGGCCAGCTTCCGCATGAGCTGGTGAGCGGTGCCGCCGACGAAGTAGGCGTCCTGGAGGGAGGTGGCCTGGGCGATGGTGTCCGGGCGGACGCCGTAGAGGTCCTGCAGGTCGGAGCCGACGTAGGCGAAGCGGTGCTGGAGGGGCTCGACGTGCCTGACACCGGAAACCTTCAGCGTGCCTGCGGTGGCGGGCGGGATGCGGGCGCCGGGTGGTTCGGTGACGGTGACGTCGGCGCCGTTGGTCAGCCGGGCGTCGACCTCGGCCTGCTGTTTGTAGGTGGCGTTGAAGACGGCAGTGGACAGGGCGAAGGACACGGCGAGGGCGAGGAGGACCACGGAGCGGGCGAGCGGGCGTCGGCGTCGGGCGAGGACGGCGGCGGTGGTGCCGGCAAGGGTGGCGGTCAGCGGGCGGGCCAGCCGGGCCAGGGCGGGGCGGCCGTGGGTGAGGGCGAGGAGGGTGAGCCGCCACAGCAGCAGGGCGGCGCCGATCCACAGCAGGGCGGGGCCGAGGAAGGCCCAGTACGACACGGAGATGCTGGGGACGCCCTCCGGGGCCAGGACGAGGGCGTACTGGTTGCCGGAGGAGGCGCGGAAGATGAGCCAGGAGCAGACCAGCAGGAGGAAGTCCAAGCCGTAGCGCATCCACCGGGGGTTGCGGGTGCTGAGTGCGCCGGCTTCCTTGCGGGTGTCGGCGACGGTGACGGTGTGCAGGTCACGCAGGGCCGGCATCAGGACGGCGCCCGCGGCGCCGGCGACGCCGAGGACGAAGGCGATGCCGTACCAGACGGCCAAGGTGCCCGCGCTCCCCCCGAAGGAGGCGGCGCCGAAGGCGAGGCGTCCGGTCAGAGCCGCGATGCCCAGTCCGGCCAGGCCACCGGCAAGACCGATCAGGGCGGCTTCCAGGCCCGCGAGGGCGGTGATCTGGCTGGGGCGCAGGCCGCGCAGGCGCAGCAGCCCCTGTTCCTGGCGGCGGCGCTCGCCACCGGCGGAGGCGACCGATGCGGTCAGCGCGGCGGCCAGGACGGCTCCGGGGACACCGAGGAAGAGGAAGAGGATCTGGGCGTAGAGAGCGTCCTGGCGGGCGGAGTCGAGGGCGGCACCCACGTTGTTGCCTGCGAGTGCGGTGCCGGAGGAGCGGGCCTCCAGGTGGTGGGCGGCGCCGGTGACCGAGGTGAAGGCGGCGGCCGGGTCGGAGGGCAGGCCGGCGTTGTCGCGGGCGACGTGGATCTGGGTGGTGACGCCGGTGGCGCCGTGGGTGAGGGAGGCGAACTCGGCGGCGGGCAGGAGGACGACGTTGTCCGGGGGTGCGGTCGGCTGGGACTGGGCGGGGGCGCCGACGGTCTGGAAGAGGGAGTCGGCCTGGGGCAGGTCGACGACGCCGTCCACCTTGACCTGCCGCACTCCGATGCCGGGGAAGTGGATACCGATGGTGTCGCCGGGGGCGGCGTGCAGGTTGGATGCGGTTTGCTGGGCCAGTAGGACACCGTTCGGGGAGCCGGACAGCGTGCGGATGGCGTCGGGGAAGAGGGCGCGGTAGCCGTCCGGGAGTCCGAGCGCCATGCCGGGGCCGGTGGTCTGGGTGCTGCCCTGGACGCGGGCGGCAAAACCGGTGGTGTGGGCGTAGCCGACCGGCAGGGCGGCGCGGGTTCCGGGTGTCGTGCGGACCAGGGACAGGACCGTGTTCGGATCGGCTGCGGGCTGTACCTGGACCTGCCAGTCGACGGCGACCGAGCGCAGGGCGCGCTGGGTCATGGTCGCCTTCGATGCGGTCAGGAAGGAGCCGAGCGCGGCGATGAGAGCGACCGCGAGCGCGATCCCGGCGAGGGCGGCCAGCAGCCGCCCGGCGCGGTGACGGGTCAGGCCGCGCACCCAGGCGGTGATCACGAGACCTGCTCGGGGGCGAGCAGCCGGCCGTCGTGCATCGAGCGCCGCACGGACAGTCGGGCGGCGACGCCCGGGTCGTGGGTGGTGACGACGAGGGCGGCGCCGATGTGGTCGGCGGCGGCCAGCAGGGCGTCCAGCACATGGGCGCCGGTGGCGTGGTCGAGGCGGCCGGTGGGTTCGTCGGCGAGGATCAGCCGCGGGGCCTGGGCCAGGACCCTGGCGGCGGAAACGCGTTGGGCCTGTCCACCGGAGATCTCCTCGGGCAGCCGGTCGGCCAGATCGGCGGCGCCCACTAGGTCCAGCGCCGCAAGGGCGGCCTGCCGTGCCTCCGGTTCGCTCCGGCCGGCGAGCACGAGGGGCAGGGCGGCGTTCTCGGCCACGCTCAGAGCAGGGATCAGGCTGTCGCCTTGGAAGACCAGGCCGATGTCGTACGGCCCGAGTGACGCGGAACGGGTGACCATGCCGCTGGTGGGCTGTTCGAGCCCGGCCAGCAAGTGCAGCAGCGAGCTCTTACCCGAGCCGGACGGGCCGACAACCGCGAGCCGATCGTCGGTCCCGATCTCCAGGGTGGTTCCGTGGACGGCCACGACCGCCTGCGGACCCTCGCCGAACGTGAGGGCTGCGTCCTGGCAGGCGACGAGGACCTCATCCGGTGGCATCGCGGACCTCCTGCCGTTCAAGACGTCCGCCGTGGGCGGCCGAGGCGTCGGTCGCTGTTCCATCCACCAGGGCGATGACCCGGTCGGCCACCCGCACGGCCTGGTCGCTGTGGGTGACGATCAGGACCGCGCAGCCGTCGGCGGCCCTTTCGCGCAGCATGGCGAGCACCATGCGCTCGATGTCGCTGTCGAGTTCCCCGGTCGGCTCGTCGGCCAGGAGCACGGCGGGCGAGTTGGCCAGCGCTACGGCGAGTCCGGCCCTCGCCAGTTCCCCTCCGGACAGCTGCCTGGGCAGGGCGTGGGCCCGCTCGGCGAGCCCGACCTGGCTCAGCAGCTCTCGTGGCGAGGTGGCAGGGCCGCGGCCCTTTGCCCGCTGTGCCAGGCGGATGTTGTCCCGCAGGCTCAGATGGGGCAGGAGGTTGCGGGTCTGCAGCAGTACGCCGACGTGCCGGGCGCGCAGCCGGGCGCGCTCGGTCTCCGGCCGGTGGCTGATCCGCACCCCGTTGACGCGGACCTCGCCGCCCGAGGGTTCGTCCAGCCCCGCCAGACACGCCAGCAGGGTCGATTTGCCCGACCCGGACGGTCCGACGACCGCGACCGTCTCGCCGCGCCCGACTCGCAGCGAGACCCCGCGCAGCGCGAGCGTCTCTTCCTCCCCGGCCCGGTAGAAGCGGTACAGCTCGCGGGCTGTGAGGACGTCCTCGGCGGGGGCGTGGGTGCGCATCTCGTGGGAGATGTTGGCGGTCATGGTGGTCACTGCCAGGTGAAGGAGTCGCTGACGATCCGCCAGGGGTCGACGTTGTCGGCGTTGACTGGGCCGGACAGCGTCAGGTCCACCTCGTGACCGGAACGGTAGAAGGAGTACCGCTCGAACGCGTCCCGCACCACCTTCCCGGTGACTGGATCCTTGGCAGAGTCGCCCTGGTAGGTCAGCAGGACGACACGGCCGGCATGCCGGGTCACCTCAGACACCTTGGGTGTCGCGAACTTCGGCACATGGGTGCGCAGCTGGGGAACGACCGTGTTGGTGACCGAGCCGACCGTGGGGGCGCTGGAGGCGGAGGCCGCCGTGATCCGTACAGTGTTCAGCTTGTCCGTGAACACGGTCGTGTTCTTCTGGTCGGTGCGGGCCCAGCCCTCAGGCACCTTGACCGTGAAGCCGGTGAAGGTGAAGGTGCCGCTGCCCGGCCGGTAGGCGACGTAGACCTGGTTGTCGGGGATGTCGCCGGGCGGATTGGACTCGGTGGGCGCCGGACTGTTCGGGGTGTTTCCACCTCCTGCCGCCGCGTGCGAGGCCGGGGATGGCGGGGCGGAACCCGAGTGCGATCCGGTACCGCCGGAACAGGCGGCGGTCACCGCGGCGACCAGAGCCAGACCGACGACGGCGGACGTCCGTGCGTGTGCTGCCATGGCCACTGCCCTCCCAAGGAGCCCTTGGACCAGACGGTCATGGCACCGACGCTAGAAGCCGGCCGGTTAACGCCCGGCACGCCGACGGTTAGACGACGGCAAAAGCGCGTGGCTCATTCCGCCCGGACCAGGCCGACGGCCCGCATGATGAAAGACATGAGACAGCGCGTGGTGCGAGTCGCCGTCACCGCCGCCCTGGTCGCCGTCGTCCTCCTGGCCGTGCCCCTGGCGTGGGCCATCAGGTCGGTGCTCTACGTCGACCAGCGGGACAGCCTGGAGCGGGTCGCCCTCGCCGGCGCCGTGCAGGTGAGCCCGGACTACCAGAAGGGCGACCCAGTCGAACTCCCCAGACCCCCGGCCGGCACGCGGCTTGGCCTGTACGACCCACAGCTGCGGCTACGGACGGGCAGCGGCTCAAGATCAGGCGACACATCGGTCCGCCAAGCCCTCAAAGGGCAGGTGGTCCGGAGCCGATCGGGCGGTGACCTGGTCGTCGCCGTGCCTGTCTCCCACGCCGAGCAGGTGATCGGAGTGGTACGGGCGTCCTCGCCCGTCGCAACCGTACGCAACCGCGTTTTCGCCGTGTGGGGCGTCCTCCTGGGCGTCGCCGCTTTCGGGCTGGCTGTCGCCGTCCTCGTCGCCCACCGTCAGGCCCGCGCACTGGCCGCCCCGCT
Organism: Streptomyces sp. NPDC046197; assembly: GCF_040646295.1. NCBI lineage: Bacteria > Bacillati > Actinomycetota > Actinomycetes > Kitasatosporales > Streptomycetaceae > Streptomyces > Streptomyces sp. NPDC046197. The sequence continues at coordinate 8,310 of NZ_JBEYZY010000043.1, forward strand.
GGAAGACCTCTCGCGCCACTGCCAGGCCGTCACCGACGGCGACCTGAACGCCCGCGCGGCCCCCAGTAGCATCACCGAGATCGACCAGGTCGCCCGTACCCATAATGAGATGCTGCACAGCCTGTCCGAACTCCTCCGCCATGAACGGGACTTCACCGCCAACGCCTCCCATCAGCTGCGCACCCCGCTCACCGGTCTCCAGCTCACCCTGGAGGCGGGCCTGGAGCAAGGCGAGAACGCACGGCTCCGGCCCGTCCTGGAGGAGGCTTTGGCCACCACACGTCGGCTGCACCGCACCGTGGAGGAGGTCCTGCGCCTGTCGGGCTCACCCGGACCTCCCCGGTCCAGTGCCCTGCTCCGGCCGGTGGGACAGGTGCTGCGGGCGACGCAACAGCGCTGGCACGGCCCGTTCGCCGACGACGGCAGACGCCTGGAATACCTCACTCACGACGTGCCGGACGACCTGCCCGTGCCCGGTGGAGCCGTCACCGAAATCCTGGACGTCCTGCTGGACAACGCCCGCCTGCATGGCCGGGGCATGGTCCGCGTAACGGTGCGCGACCTTGACGACGCGCTCGCCTTCGACGTCACCGACGAGGGCGAGGTGAGCGGCGACATGGCGCGGCTGTTCGATCGGGGTCACACGGGCAGCGGGACGGGAACGGGTATCGGCCTCGCCTTCGCCCGCGACTTGGCAGACTCCCTCGGCGGCCGACTCTCCCTGACCCGCGGCACCCCGGCCGCCTTCACCCTGCTCCTGCCGGTTCACCGGGACCAACCAAAACAAGCGCCGAGGCCGAAGTGATCGCTCAGCACGAGTAGTGCCTTCACCACATAGGTCGACCGGTTTGGCCCGGTTTCCGCAGGGAGAGGGCGTCCGCCCCAGCGGATGCGTTTCCCGCTCCGGATGCGGAAGCGTTCGCGTCGTTGGGCGACGAGGACGTCGGGGTGGCGGCCCTTGGTGGTGCGTCGGCGCAGGCAGACCTGCAGGACCCGGGTCTGAGTGGTCACCCACGCCTGCTTCTGGCATCCGCCGCCACCGCGACTGACCAGCCCAGGTGACAGCGGGGCGGTCGAAGCCATTGACGCCGGCTTCGACCGCCCCACGGGACCCTGCGGATATAACCGGGCTGCCACACGCGGCCCCGGCCGCTTGTGCTGTCCGCGGCACGCCGGCGTGTGCCGAGGCGGCGCGGTTCTCTGCGCAGCCCGGCGCACTGAGCCCGTCGGCCGGGCGGGCCGGCCGGGCCGGCCGGGCGCTGTGCGGTCTGTCAGCCCATGTCCGTCAGGAGGGCGTTCAGTTCCTTCTCCTGCTGCGCAGGCGACATCGGCGGGTTCGAGTGATCGATACCGAAGGTCTCGAGCACCTTGTCCATCTGAGCGTCGATGGAGGTCCAGCCGGTGTTGTCCAGCGGCTGCAACGACGCCTGGTCGGCGTCCCACAGGTCACGCAGCGACTGGGCGGCCGCGTGCGCGCCCTTCGCGTTCCCCGAGCGTGCGTCCTTGAGCGAGGTCGAGGCGAGGGTCCGCAGCGCGGAGACCTTGGCAGGCGGGAACTTCTTCACCGCCACGCCCGGAGCCATCTGGACGGCGGAGGTGTTGTCGGCCTCCGGCGCCGGGCCGACGTGCGGCTGGCCGTGGGCCCAGACCAGCAGGCCCGTGGTCGCGACGGCGAGCAGTCCGAAGCCGGCCAGCGCGACGCGCTCCTTGCGCGGGTCGCCGGTGGCGTGTGCGGCGTGGGCCGCCTCGTAGGTCTCGGTCACGTCCGAGCGCGTCACCGTCAGGTAGACCACCGTCGCCAGGATGAGGCCGAGGAAGATCAGGCTGGTGGTGAAGGTGCCCAGCGCGAGACCGGTCGGGTCGCCCTGGTTCTGCGCGACCTTCGGGGACGCGAGCCAGTCGCCGATGTTGGCGCCCAGCGGGCGGGTCAGGATGTAGGCGAGCCAGAAGGACAGCACCGGGTTCGCGCCGAACTTCCACAGCAGCGTGATCGCCGCGATGAGGCCGAGCGGCAGCAGTACCGAGGCGCCCGGGCTCCAGCCGGTGAGCTCGAGGGTCCAGTCGCCGGTCGCGGTGCCGAGTGCGAAGGTGACGAGAACGGCGAGCCAGTAGAACGACTCACGCGGCAGCGTCGTGACCGAGTGGATCGAGAGGGTGCGCTCGCGCAGCCACCACACGCCGAAGACCACGGCGAGCAGGACCGAGAACACGGCGGAGCTGATCCACAGCGGCACGTTGAGCTGGTCGGTCAGGATGTCGGTGTACAAGGTGCCCGTGACACTGACAACGACCACGGTCAGCCAGTAGGGGAACGGGACGTACCGCTTCAGCCGCAACTGGACGGCCAGGACCACCACGAACACCGCGGTGAAGATCCAGGCCGTGTTCACCAGGCCGACGCCCAGCTTCATGTTGATCCAGTCGGCGAAGCTCTCACCGACGGTCGTGCAGAGGACCTTGATCACCCAGAACCAGATGGTGACCTCGGGGACCTTGTTGAGCATGAGGCGCCCGCTGCGCGTGCGTGCTTCCGTTGTCGTTGTCATGCAGGGAGGTTTACGGGGGGAACCTGCAAGCAACCTGACTACGTGGCCGCACGCGCGGCCGGGAGTGTCACCTCGACGTGACCGCGGCCGTCCGCGATCGCGCGGATCTCCGCACCGGCCGAGGCGGCGATGCGCCGGACCACCGGCAGCCCCAGCCCGTACCCGTCGCCGCCGGTCACACCCGCTTCGAAGACCCGCTCGACGTCCGCGGGATCGAATCCGGGGCCGTCGTCCAGGACATCGACCACGACGGCCTCGCCCTGGTTGCGCGCGGTGACCCACACCCGCGACCGCGCGTGCCGCAGGCCGTTCTCCAGCAGGGGCGACAGCAGTGACACGGCGACGTCGGGCGCCACGGCCACCTCGACCTTCGCCGGGAAGGCGACCTCGACCGCGCGGGAGCCGATCGCCTGCCGCGCGGCGGAGCGCAGATCGCACCGCGTCCCATCGTCGGTCCGTGCGCGCGCGGCGCGCAGAATCGTCGTGATCGCCGCATCGAGGCGGTCGACCTCGCTCAGCACCGCCTCCGGCGCCACCGGCTCGCCGGACAGCTGCGCAAGCTGGGCCTCACCCCGCAGGACCGTGAGCGGGGTCCGCAGCTCGTGGGCGATCTCATCGGTGAGCCGGCGCTCATCCGCCAGAGCGTTGTCGACGCGCTCCAGGAGATGGTCCAGGGTCCGCCCCAGTTCCCCGAACTCGTCGTGCGGGACCCCGAGGTTGAAGCGGCGCCCGGGTTCGTGATGGCCCCAGTCGTCGGCGAGGGCGGCCATCTCCTGCACGACCCGCAGCGCGCGGCGAACCACGAGGTGCGCGACACCGCCGGCGAGGAGGATCGTGAGGCCGCCCAGGATCAACGACAAGGTCAGACTGCGCTGCTCGGATGTCTCGTAGGGCGTGAGGTCCACCCGGACAACCACCATGACGTGGTGGCCGTCGACCGGCACCAGCCGCGCGTACAGGAGGTAGTCGCCCACCGTCGCGGTCTGCGATCGCCCCGAGTCCGCCAGCTCCTCGACGCGATCGACCACGCTCGGCGGCACGTTCCCGTCGATCAGGCGGCCGTCGGCATACACCCAGGCGACCTCGTCCAGCGCCTCGCTGCCGTTCTCCGTCAGTACGACACGGCCGCCCTTGGCGGTGACGTTCGCCGCGACCGCCTCGGCGCGGGTCCGGGCCAGATCGTGCGCGTCGGCGTCCGTCACCCGGCTCAGCAGCACGTGCGAGACCACGACCAGTACCGCGACCACGGCGGTGGCGATCAGCACGGTGAGTGCGACGACCCGCTTACGGAATCCCGTCACTGCCATCGGTAGCCCACGCCGCGGACGGTCACCAGACGCTCGGCCACGCCCAGCGGACCGAGCTTGGTCCGCAGCCGGCGCACGAAGGAGTCGAGGGTGTTGTCGCTGACCTGCGCTCCGTGCGGCCAGCCGGCGGCGATGAGGGCGTGGCGGCGTACCGCGTCGCCCTGCGAGGCGATCAGGCGGCCCAGCAGCCGGAACTCGGTCGGGGACAGGCTCATGCTCACCGAATCGTAGGTCACCACGTGCTTCGCCGGATCGAGCACGACCTCGCGCGGTGCGGGCGCCACGGTGGCCCGGCGCAGCAGCGCCCGGACGCGGACCAGCAGTTCCGGGATGTCGAAGGGTTTGGTCATGTAGTCGTCGGCGCCGGCCTCGAAGCCGCCCACCTTGTGATGCAGGCCGTCCAAAGCGGTGAGCATCAACACCGGCGCGTCGACGCCGCGAGCCCGCAGGGCCAGGCAGACGTCGCGGCCGTCGGCGTCCGGGAGCCCGAGATCCAGGACGACCAGATGAGGCGCCGGTGCGAGCTGCCGCAGCAGACTGTCGGCCGTGGCCGCGACGGAGACGGTGTGGCCGTCGTGCTCCAGGGCGCGCTTGAGGACGCCGCGGACCGCCGCGTCGTCTTCACACACCATGATGAAAGCCACGTGCTGACCCTAGATACTCCCGTCCCAATTCTCCATCTGCCCTGGTCAGCCGCCTGACGGTCGTGAGGGGCGCTGGCGCCTTGGGCAGCACGGGCCGGTGTCGGCGCCCACGATCGGACACGAAGGGAACGGGACATGGGCCGCCCGGTGTCCGGGACAACCGCCCGATCCGGTGCCGGGCATGAGGCGGGCGAGGAGTTGCCGGGTGTCGGGGTCGGTGGTGTGGACCCCTCGGCCGGCCCGGGACAGGCCGGGGCGGCCGACGAGTTGCCGGACCTCAGAGCGACGTCATGACGTGCTTGATCCGGGTGTAGTCCTCGAAGCCGTACGCGGAGAGGTCTTTGCCATAGCCGGACTTCTTGAACCCGCCGTGCGGCATCTCGGCGACGAGGGCCATGTGGGTGTTGATCCACACACAGCCGAAGTCGAGGTTCTTCGACATCCGCATCGCCCGCGCGTGGTCCTTGGTCCACACCGAGGAGGCCAGCGCGTAGTCGACGCCGTTGGCGTACCGCACGGCCTGAGCCTCGTCCGTGAAGGACTGGACGGTGATGACCGGGCCGAAGACCTCGTTCTGGATGATCTCGTCGTCCTGCCGGAGGCCGGAGACCACGGTCGGGGCGTAGAAGTAGCCCTGCTCGCCGACCCGGTGGCCGCCCGCCTCGATCCTGGCATGCTCGGGGAGGCGCTCGATGAAGCCGCTGACCTGAGCGAGCTGACCCGCGTTGTTCAGCGGTCCGTAGAGCACGTCCTCGTCGTCCGGCAGCCCCGTCCTGGTGTCGGCCGCGGCTTTGGCGAGGGCGGCGACGAACTCGTCGTGGACCGTCTCGTGGACCAGGACGCGGGTGGCGGCCGTGCAGTCCTGCCCGGCGTTGAAGAAACCGCCGATCACCAGGTCCTCGACCGCCTTCGCCAGGTCGGCGTCCTCGAAGATCACCGCCGGGGCCTTGCCTCCGAGTTCCAGGTGGACCCGCTTGACGTCCTTGGAGGCGCTCTGGGCGACCTGGATGCCGGCGCGTACCGAACCGGTGATGGACGCCATCGCGGGGGTCGGGTGCTCCACCATCAGACGGCCGGTCTCACGGTCACCGCAGACCACATTGAAGATTCCGCGGGGCAGTGCCAGCTCCTCCAGGACACCGCCGATGATCTCGGCGATCAGAACGGTGGAGGCCGGGGTGGTGTCCGAGGGCTTGAGGACCACGGCGTTGCCCGCCGCGAGCGCCGGGGCGAACTTCCACACCGCCATCAGCAGAGGGTAGTTCCATGGCGCGACCTGGGCGCACACACCGACCGGCTCGCGGCGGATGACAGAGGTCATTCCCTCCATGTACTCGCCGGCCGAGCGGCCCTCCAGCATGCGCGCCGCGCCCGCGAAGAAGCGGATCTGGTCGATTGCGGGGGCGAGTTCCTCACTGCGGGTGAGGTGGAGCGGCTTGCCGGTGTCCCGGCTCTCCGCGGCGACCAGTTCGTCGGCCCGTGCCTCCATCGCGTCGGCGATCTTCAACAGTGCGCGCTGCCGTACGGACGGTGTGGTGTCGCGCCAGATGGGGAACGCCGAGGCCGCGGCCGCCATCGCAGCGTCCACGTCCGCGGCCCCCGAGAGCGGGGAAGTCGCGTAGACGTCACCAGTGGTGGGGTCCACCACATCGAGCGTGCGGTCGTCCGAGGCGTCCGCGAACGCACCGTCGATGTAGTTGCGGAAGATGGTGCTCATGGAACGTATCCCCTGGTCAGGCGGCGGTACGGGCGGACAGGTGCTCGTGGACGGCGACCCAGCGGCCGCCGTCGGCGCGGGTGAAGACGATGGTCTCCCGTTCGTGGACCGTCTCCTCGCTGGTGTGGGTGGCGACCCGGGTCTCGACGTTGTGACTGAAGACGGCCGTGTCGCCGAAGTGCTGGATCAGCTGTGCGGACGAAGTGCAGCCGAGGATCCGGAAGCCGTCCTGTTCCACCCACTGCTGCCACAGCGCCCGGTACTCGGCCGTGGAGCCGAGCCGCTGCGGGGTGGTGTGAAAGACGAAGGTAGCGTCGGGGGCGAAGGCGCCGAAGTAGTCGTCGAGACGGCCCTCGGCGAAGGCTGCGACAAGCGCGTCCGCAGCGGTCCGGACCTCCTGGACAGTGGTGGTGCTCATGCACGGCTCCTGGTCACGGGCGTTCGGCGGTCGAGGCCGGAACGCAAGGCGTTCGGTTACGTAGGTGACGGCAAGGCCTCAGTGGGCCACGACGGGCTCGGTGACGGTCTCCCCGGTGTCACCGGTGATCGGCGGCACCGGGGCATCCGACGCCCGCACGAATCGGGGCCCGGCCGGCCCGTACACGGCGCGCGGTTCGGGGAACACAGCGAGCAGGGCGAGGTAGAGCACGATCGCGAGGGTGAGGCCGACCAGCAGCGAGATGTCCGTGCCGCCCGCGAGATCGCCGAGCGGGCCGACGAACTGGCCGGGCAGGTTGGTGAACAGGAGCGCCACGACGGCGGAGACGAGCCAGGTGGACATGCCGCGCCAGTTCCAGCCGTGCGTGAACCAGTAGCGGCCGCCGCGCTGGCGGCGGTTGAAGACCTGCAGAGCCTCCGCGTCGTACCAGCCGCGCCGGGTGACGTAGCCGAGCGTCATGACGATCATCCACGGTGCGGTGCAGGTGATGATCAGCGTGGCGAAGGTGGAGATGGACTGCGCGAGGTTGAGCGCGAAGCGGCCGGCGAAGATGAACGCGATGGACAGGGCACCGATGAAGAAGGTGGCCTGGACGCGGCTGAAGCGCGTAAAGACGCTGGAGAAGTCGAGCCCGGTGCCGTACAGGGACGTCGTGCCGGTGGAGAGGCCGCCGATCAGGGCGATCAGGCAGAGCGGCAGGAAGTACCAGCCCGGTGAGATCGCGAGCAGTCCGCCCACGTAGTTGGGGGCGGCGGGGTCGACGTACTTCTCGGCCTTCGACGCGATGATCGACGCGGTGGCCAGGCCGAAGAGGAACGGCAGCAGGGTAGCGATCTGGGCGAGGAACGCGGCCCCCATCACCCGGCGGCGCGGAGCCCCGGCCGGGATGTAGCGGGACCAGTCACCGAGGAACGCGCCGAAGGAGACCGGGTTGGAGAGCACGATCAGCGCGGAGCCGATGAATGAAGGCCAGAACAGTGGGTCGGCCGTGGAGGCGAAGGCTCCTGCGTAACCGGGGTCGAAGTCGCCCGCGAAGGCGAAGGCGCCGAGCACGAAGAGGGCCGACGCCGCCAGCACCGCGATCTTGTTGACCAGCAGCATGAACCGGAATCCGTAGACGCAGACGACGAGGACCAGCCCGGCGAAGATCGCGTATGCGATGCCGTAGGTCACGTCCGACTCGGGGACGTGGACGAGCCGGTGCGCGCCGCCGACGAGCGCGTCCCCCGAGGACCACACCGAGATCGAGAAGAACGCGATGGCGGTGAGCAGGGAGAGGAACGAGCCGACGACCCGGCCGTGCACGCCCAGGTGCGCGGAGGAGGAGACAGCGTTGTTCGTGCCGTTGACGGGGCCGAACAACGCCATCGGGGCCAGCAGGAGCGCACCCGCCACGAGACCGAGGACGGTCGCCGCGAGACCCTGCCAGAAGGAGAGGCCGAAAAGGATCGGGAAGGCGCCCAGCACACAGGTCGCGAAAGTGTTGGCACCGCCGAAGGCGAGCCGGAACAGATCGATCGGGCGGGCTGTACGGTCCTTGTCCGGGATCCGCTCGACACCATAGGTCTCTATCTCGGTTATCGAGGTCGTCATGGGTGCTCCACCTTCCGGTCATGCAGCGGCGACGGTGCACAGTGTCGGGCCCGCGGATGACCAGCGACAATTGTGCTTGCCACAGAGCCGTACGCTGTTTTGTGTGGCAAGCAACAAACTCACCGTCGGTGATCTGCTCTCCTTCCCGGCGCTCCAGCTCTCCGTGAAGGCCGGCAGCGCCGGTCTGGACCGGTCCGTCTCCTGGGCGCACGCCAGCGAGCTTGCCGATCCGACGCCCTGGCTCCTGGGCGCCGAGGTGATCATGACGGCGGGCCTGGCGGTCCCCCGTACTGCGGCCGGACAGCGCGCCTACCTGGAGCGGCTGGACGACGCCGGGGTATCCGCTCTCGCCCTCTCCGCGCAGCTGCACATGCCCCCGCTGCACGATGCGTTCTTCCAGACGGCGGAGGAGCGGGGCTTTCCGGTCCTCGAAGTACCGCTCGCCGTCCCGTTCATCGCGGTCGCCCAGGAAGTCGCGGCCGCGGCCCGGGAGGACGCCCGGCACCGGCTGGGCGCGCAGCTCCAGGTCTTCGGCGCGCTGCGCTGGCTGGTCGCCGAGGACCTCGACACGCCCACACTTCTGCGCCGTCTCGAAGGCCTGTCGGGTTACGACGTCTATCTCTGCACACCGCAGGGCCACCCGCTCCTGCCCGGCGTTCCCGTGCCGGATCCCGCTGTCCTGCCCGTTTCCACCGACGCCCCGCCGACGATCCCCGGCGGATTCGTCCTCCCGGTGCCCGCGCCCGGCGGCCCGGCGGGCTTTCTGGTCGCATGCGAGCGTCAGGGCGCCCAGCCCGCGGGACTCGCCGTCGTCCAGCACATCGCCACGGTGGCGGCGCTGCGGCTGGCGATGGTACGCAACGAGCGCGAGACGCTGCGCCGCGAGGGCGCGGAGACACTGGCCGAACTACTGCAGGAGGTGCTCGACCCGGAGGTGGCACGCCGCCGGCTCGCCCGGCACGCGATCGAGGGCGACACCGTACTCCTCGTAGTGCGCCACACCACCGACGAGGCGCTGCTGTCCTGTCTGCAGGACCACCCCCATCTGCTGCTCACCCGAGGTGAGGACCGCTACGTCCTGGGGCCGTCGGAGCTAGCGGTGGCCGTCGGTGAGCTTCAGGCCGGGGCAGCCGGGGTCAGCCGCACCTTCCTGCCGGGCGCCCCGCTGAAGGTCGCCCAGCGCGAGGCGCTCTGGGCGGTCGCCAAGGCCGTGGAGTCGGGTCGCCCCGTCGTCCGATATGGCGACGACTCGACGGGCCGGTGGCTGCCCGACGACCCCGCTGCCCTGACCGCGCTGGTCGAGTACGTGCTTGGTGCGGTCCTGCGCTACGACGAAACCCATGACTCGCAGCTGCTGGTCTCCGCCCGCACCTGGATGGAGCGCGACCGCCGCACCGAGACGGCCGCGGCGGCGCTCCACATACACCCCAACACCCTCGCCTACCGGCTGCGCCGTTTCGGTGCTCTCGCCGACCGTGATTTGACATCGACGGGGGCCCTGGCCGAGGTCTGGCTGGCGATTCAGGCAGCGGGGGCGCTGGGCCTGACCGACTGAGCACGTTCGGGGCAGGCCGGGAGGGCAGAGCTGGGAGACTGATGAGGAAAGGATGCGACCCTGGCCGGCCTCGACGGAGACCTGCGCGCCAACATCCCTGACGCATCCTCCGTTCCCCTGCCGGATCCCTACCGGATCCGCCCCTTCGCCGAGTAGAAGAGCCAGACCACTCCCCCGTCACCGCCGCCCGCTCCCGCGGCACCGCCCCCCACTCCTGCGCTGCCGAGCCACGGCCCTGCGACCGCACTCATGCCGGGACAGAACCTGGTGCTGCCCGAGGAGGCCTGGCAAGAGCTGCGCATCGCCTTCAGCTTCGCCGGCGCCGACGCCGACCTCACCCTCTCCCTGACCGACACGGGCGGCCACGTCACCTGCGACGAGGACTTCGTCTTCTACTTCTACAACCAGCCCTCCGCCGCCCACGGCGCGGCCCGCCTGCTGGGCAAGCAGACCGAGGGCCCGCGCACCGTCGAACGCGCAGCCCTCCACCTCGCCGCCCTGCCAGCCCACATCCAGCGCGTCACGATCGCCATCAACATGGACGTCGACACCGGCCTGACCTGCAGCGCCCTCACCCACACAGCCCTGTAGATGGACTGCGTCACCGGGGCCGCGTGGACCTTCCAGCCACTGCCGACCCCGACATCCGCCCCATGGCCGTCGCCGAGCTGTACCGGCACACCACCAATGGCCACCCCGTCTGGAAACTCCGCGCCATCGGCCAAGGCTGGGCCGACGGCCTCGACGCACTCGCCCGCGCCCACGGCGTCGACATCACATAGCCAGTCAAAAACGGCGAGCTGGTGGTGTGGGAGCGAGACCGGCTGGCGCTCGAGCGGCTCCAGCAGCGTCTCACCCGGCGCGGGGGCGCTGCCGCTCAGGCGGCACGGGAATGGCCGGCGCACTTCGTGGCCTTCGACCTGGTCCAGCGAGGCGACGGGCTGGCCGTACGCCCGGCGCCGTGCGGCGTTGGAGGCACTGTCCGCGGAGCGCGGCCTGACGGCGCCGTGGGCGCTGTGCCTGCCGCGCGGCGTCATCACCCGCTGCGCGTACGTGCCCAGGTATCGGGCGAGGTCGGCTGGGTGCATCGTCGGCTGGGCCGGGTCGTTCTCGGGTCCCACTCGCGGACGTCCAGGGCGTCCCAGGCCGGGATGCGCAGCTGGACGCAGTTGCGCTTGGAGCCTTCGGCCGGTCGGTAGGTCCGCGCCCACAGGCCGAAGCCGCGCTGACTGAGCTGCCAGTTGGTCTTGGCGAGCTGCCTGACCACCTTGTGGCCGTCCGGGAGCCGTCCGGCGCGCCGCTCCTCCTCCGGCAGGGTGGCGGGCAGGCCGTAGCGCTTTCTTCGCCGTCTTCTTAGGGCCCGGGGCGCCGGGACGACGTCGCCCGCCGCCCCGGCAAGCCCCCCAGGCGAAGGGCGGGTGGGTGCCGGAGTCCCGGAACGGACCGGGCCCTGGTGGCCTCCCGGGACAAATGAGCCCCGGCCGGTGGGTGCATCCCGGCCGGGGCTCATGTGCGTGAGGTGTTACAGGGGGCGGATGTTCTCCGCCTGCGGGCCCTTCTGGCCCTGCGTGACGTCGAACTCGACCTTCTGACCCTCCTGGAGCTCACGGAAGCCCTGGCTCTGAATGTTCGAGTAGTGGGCGAACACGTCCGGCCCGCCGCCGTCCTGCTCGATGAAGCCGAAGCCCTTTTCCGCGTTGAACCACTTCACAGTGCCCTTGGCCATGTGCCTGTCTCCTTCGAAGGGACTTGGTATCGGGTCCCGCACCGTGCGGGATCCGGAGGTGATCGCCCTGGTCCGGAGAGGCGTTGAACATCAAAAACGCCCGCGATTGCGATCACGGGCGAACGGGACTTCGGAACCACGACTGCTGATCACGACGGTACACCGGCTGGTGCCGCTCGACCACACGGTTCCCGGTCAGCGTGGCGCATAGCCCATACTTGCGTGTCCGTCTGGACAACGCAGGTCAGAACCGCTTTCCCGGCCTCGGACGGAAGAAGCTCGCCAAGCTCACCGCCGAGGAAGTCCGCACCTGGCTCAACCAGCTCCGCACCACCTGCCAGTGCTGCACCCGCGGCCTCGACACCGCCCGCCACCAACCCCGCTGTTGCGCCACGGGAAAGTGCTGCTCCAAGCGGCTCTCGCGGCTGACCCCGACCTACATCCACTCCGTGCTCAAGTCCGCCCTGGAGCACTCGGTGCGCGAGGAAGAGATCCCGCGCAACGTCGCCCGCAACGTCCGCACCGTCGCCCCACGGCCCCGCCGCCTCGAACCCCTCACTACCGAGGAAGCCCGCGAGCTCCTGGCTGCCACCAGCGGCCACCGGTTGCAGCCCCTGTTCGAACTCGGAGACCGGGTGCCCGTTCGGCGACAGCAGGAGCCCGTCCGGCCTCACTGCCCCACTCCGGAGAGAGCGACATCGAAGGGCTGATGGAGCCGGAGCCGGGCTCATTTGTCCTGCCAAGCGCTTCGCCTCCGAGCCGGACTCTTTGCTCATGGGCTTCGGGGCGTCCTGCTCGGCCGGCCGGATCCACTCCAGCTTCAGTGTCCGCGCTGGTGGCGAACGAGATCGGCGATTGCCCAGGCGAGGTCGCAGGCGCGGGCAACGCTGGGCCGCCGACCTGCTGTACGAGGGCTACCTTCCAAGTCGGTGAAGCCCGTGAGCGCGGGCACCGCCCTCTTCTGAGCTCGTTTATGGAGTTCCTGAACGCCTGCAACCAACCCACAACCGGCCGCCTGCCTGCTCGATCACCTCGTCCACGACGGCCACAAGGGGCTCCACTCTCCCGCCAAGTACCTCAGCTGGACCGTGGTGCAGGCGCATGCTCAGCCCTGGCACGGTCGCCTCAAGACGGCGTGCCAACCACTTCCCACCACCGCCCCAAGAACCGCCGACGGCCAGCGCCAGCTCACCGGTCCGGCGGACCAGTTCATTCGCAATGAACAACCGTTCGCTCTGGTCGTTGCTCCCCACCAGGTCATCAAGGAGATCGGTGATCGCGTACCGGCGGTCCTCAATCTCTTCGGCCGACACCGCGGGCGGCCCTGCGGAAGTCAGCTCCCGGGCCTCTGCGGCGAGGTGCGCCCCGAGTCCGTCGGTGTCGAAGAGCAGCAGCCCTTGCGCGCACATGCACAGCAGCGGTGACCGGCGCTTGCGAAGTTCCCGTTCGACGTAGGAGTGCCACGTCGCTTCGGTATGCACAAACATCTCCACTGGCCACTCGGCGTACTGGAGGCTTGCCCGGTACGGCGCTGGGGCTCCATGAAGCAGCACCACGGTGTCGAGGTCCGACGTCGCTGTGCGACAGCCCGTCACGACGCTGCCTCCCAGGAACGCGGCTCGCGCGTCAAGGTGATGCTCATGTACGACGGCGCGTGCGGCCTCGATCGCATCCATGCGGGAACTATCAGCACCAACCCGCCCCGCACGCACACCATTTCTCGAAATTCCGACCTTTCTCGGGCCAGACGTACGCTTGAGGCGCTAAAGGTCAGCGAGCGTAACGCAGTTGATGCGGTCGGGACTCGGATCGACCCCAAGGTCCCAAAGGTCACCCTCATGATGGATGTCCCGGAGCCGAGACCGGACCACGGCCGGTCTGCCGGGCCCGGCGGACCACGCACTCATCTGCCGATGAGCGGGCGTTTCGAAGCTTGCCGGAGTCTGGTGCGGACGTGATCCCCGCCGCAGCCGTCCTGCGCGGCGCCCCTGCGACACCTCGGCCCAGGGGCGCGCCGGCTCCCAGAAGGAGTGGGTGCCGAAGTCAGGATCTCCACGCGGCGGTCAGGGCCTGGGAGGCCCCACAGGGCGGCAGCTCACGAGGAAGGGCCCGGCGCGGAGGCGGCTTTAGGATGCCCAGTGCCGGTAGGCGTCCACCCAGGCCCATCCCTCAGGCTCGGGGGCGGGCAGCGGTAGGTCGAAGATGCCGATCGCCTGAGGGTGCCGGCCGTGTCTGCACAGGGCGGCGATGCCGCTGCCGGGCCGGTCCTGGAGTGCGGTGACGGTCACGGGGATGCCGAGCACGACGGTGGTGAGCGGCAGGGCCAGGCGGTCCTCAATGACCGCTCGGAAGGCGGCGAGCTGTTCGTGCTCGTCGTAGGCATCGACGATCACGTCTTCGACCATGGCGTCGAGTGCGGCGGTGGACCTCATCGCCTCTTCTTCCCTTGCGTGCGCAGGAGTTCCGCGAGGCGGGCGCCGACCGGGGTGATGCTGGGCAAGGGCTCGTGGGCGAAGTGCTTCGCCTTGCGGCGGCGCAGCAGCTCCTCCCCGTCCCGCTCCCAGGCGAAGGTGGGCTTGCGCAGGAGTGCGCGGAAGACGGCGTCGGCGTTGTCGGGATGCCGCTGGACCAGGCGGCGGATGGCCATGGGAGCGACGGAGTCGTCGTTCAGGTAGTGCCTGAGCCGGCTCAGGTAGGTGCGGTCACGGGCCAGGGCGGGATCGGTGAACAGGGCGTCGAGGTGGCCGAAGTCGGCGTAGTAGCACAGGCCTTCGGTCTCGTCGAAGATCACGGCTACGGTGTCCGCGTCGCGGAGTTCTTCGGGCAGACTGCTGAGCTCGTCGAGGGAGGGCCTGGCGTTGATCGCCTGCTCGGGGGTTTCGTCGTCGAGTTCGGCCAGGGCCTTGTCCTGCCGGTGACGGTGGTACTCCCGCATCCGTACGGGTGCCTCGCCGGGATTCAGGACGAGCAGGTCGGTGCCGAACACCTCGATGAAGTCGGCGCGGGCTTCGGCCTGCATCTCCCAGGCCTTGCGCAGCATTTCGGGATTGCGGCGCAGCAGCTGCGGATGGGCGGTGAGCGTCTGGACGGCGAGCTGGGCCAGTTGCGGTCCGTCGCCGGGTGGGTAGGTGGTGAGGTTGCCGGTGACCAGCCAGGCGTCGGTGTCGGGGTGGACGGGCACGATGCGGCCGGCCACGAACATCCCTGTGTGCAGTTGGCCAAGGGCGCGCCGGCCCAGGTTGGAGTGGACCCGGTAGAGGAGGTCGTCGAACAGGTTGTGCAGGACGACGGCATCCCCTTGAGAGCCCTGTACTTCGAAGACTGCCTCCACCACGTCGCGCCAGCCGAGCAGCATCGCCCGCTCGTCCTCGCTCAGCGGCGGCCGCCGCTGGGCCACAAACCGCTCCAGAATGCTCGAGCCGTCCGCCAGCCGGTGCTGCAGCACGAAGCGGTCGATGGTCTCGATGACCATCGCCTCGTCCAGGAAGCCGAGCCGGTCCGCTGCCTCCTCAAGCCGGGCATCCAACCGCCGGGCAAAACGCGGACTTTGCGCAAAGGCCACCAACTCGCTCTTCAGTTCCCCGCTGCGTGACACCAGCCGGGCGATGTGGGGCAGCACCGTGGGGGAATCGCTGTGTTCCACTACTGCTTTCTTCCTGCCTGTTCTTGCTGTGGGGTTCGTTGTCGTAAGCCGCCGCCCCGGGGGGGGCGGGTGCGGTCCGTGGCTGGACGTCAGGGGCCGGGCGGCCGGGTGTGGTCCATGAGCTGTTGAGCGAGCCGTTCGGCATTCAGGGCGCGCACGGTGGCGTCGACGGCATCGCGGTCGGTGAGGTCGACGTCCCGCGCGGCGAGGACAGCCGCGATCTGCTTGGCCGGGCCCCACGCCTCCTCGTCGTCGAAGGCCGGAAGGCGGGCGTATGCGTCTCGACCGCGGCGACGACGGGAGCGATCCACGGCGTGGGGACGCCGCGTTCGGTGAGCGCGAAGGTCACCCATCGCTTCAAGACAGCGGGCAGGAGAGCGCGGTGTGCCTGATCGAGTAGCCCCTTGCGGGGCAGCCAGTCCCCCAGGAAGACGGCGACCTGGCCGGGGCTCCAGCACATCGGTCCGCGACTGAGGTAGTTCTCCGCGTAGTCCAAGAACAGCTCGGCCAGCGACCGGGCGGTGCCGGCTTCCTCCACCGCAGGGGCGCCCACCTGTGCGAACGCATCCAGCACACGGGCCCGCTCGCCCTGCACAAGCGGCTGGTGCTCGGGCCAGTCGGGCAGGTGGTCCCGGCAGCGCGCCCAGGCCAGTGCCCGCAGCCCGACGACGTCCTCATCGTCGGGCCGAGGCCAGGTCATGTCCGTCAGCCGCAGCGCCGCAGCAAGATCCGCGAGCACCTCGGCCGCGTCCTGCTCGACCAGCGGCATCGGCACCTCGCCGTCGCCCCGCGTCCCCTCCCAGGCGTGGGCCGCGTGTGGCTTAAGCAGCGCCAGCTTGTCCACCAGCGTGCCGCCGACTTCGCCGATGTACGCCATCAGCGTGTGCCGGACCGGGCCGTCGTAGTCGATGAACAGCACCCGCTCGCTGTCCCACACGTCCACCGCGCACCAGGCCCCCACCGGGCGGTGCGGGCCGGCCGCGTGCCACGCCGGCACCGGCTGTGAACCGGCCAGAACCTCCACCGTCTCATGCAGCACGGCGTGGCCGGCGGGCGGACCGACTCGCTCAAGCACGGCCACCGCGGCCAGGCCAAACGGGGACGGTTTCATCAAAGCCCGTCCCACCATCTCACGGCACAGCACCAGTTCCGGCTCGCGTTCGGTCATCCCCGCGCCCAGCCACGCCTCGCCCAGGCAGCCACTCGCCCACGCCTCCGCGGCAAGGACATCTGTGTCTTCAAGGCGCAGCGTTCGGGCCTGCCGTAGCACACGGTCCGACAACCGCACAGGGCCTGGCGAACGGCGAACTGACTGTTTGCCGCCACGCGACGTGCGGCGGCCACGACTCTTCGGCATGCCCTCGAGTCTGGCAGAGCAGCATGCGGCGCGGACCGAGTAGTTCGAGGACAACCCTCGCCAGGGTGGTGGCGGGTACCAGGAAGGCGGGCAGCCAGCCGAACAGACGCTGTTGGGCGGACGCGGTGAGCCGCGTAGGAGGTGCCGCTTGTGGCGGTGCCTGGGCCGTTTCCGGCTGTGAACTGGGGTGGCGCCGGGATCCCTGTGCTGTTCCACGGTCTGGTGCGGGGCGGGCTGAGCAGGTGGTCGCCAGGCCATAGGGAACCGCCTGCCTCGGCCCAGGCGAGGTGCTGGCGTACCTGGTCCAGGACTGCCTCGCGGTCTGGCGGGCCATAGGAGGTGCACTCCTGGGTGGCCGGGTCGACGACGCGGACCGTGCTGTCGAGGCCGCTGCACAGCAGGGTCCGCTCGATGGGCGCAAGGCCCAGGCTGAGTGCGTCGCAGCCTTCGCTGCGGATGAGCCGGACAAGGCCGGCAACCACCGCCTCCCAGTCGCCGACATCGCCCCAGTGGGCGCCGCCGTCCCAGTCTCGGGTGAGAGTGGCCAGCGGCACGATCTCGCCCGGCCGGCGGCCTCTCACCAGCTGCCGGTGGATGCGTATCCCGTCGGGCTGCTTGATGTGCGGGTGGAGCAGGCAGGCCGCGGCGACCACGGAGGTGTGGATCTCCCGGGCGGGCAGCGGGTAGTACGGTTCGTGCGCGAACAGCAGATACAGGGACATGCCCGCCGGCTGGTGGCCGTCTGGCACCCGCTCGTGCTCCGCCGGGACCGGGGGCTTGCTCGGCTCGTTCATGCGTTGCTTCCTTCCGCAGGTCGGGTCGATGCGGTGGTGCACGTGGTGCAGCGGCCGTCGCCGCCGGGGTGGGCGCGGCGGGCAGTAGGGCCCGGGCATGCGCGGCACAGCGGCCAGCCGAGGCAGGCCGGGCAGAGGTCCTCGCCGGGGGCGGTGGCGGGAACGCCGCCGCCGGCACATCTCGCCGTGATCCCGGGAGCCGCGCATCGGAACCCGGCCTCGATCACGCACCGCACAGCGCGAGGAGCTTACCCATGTCGAACCGCCTGTTCAGTGATCGCGCAGATGCTGGCCGGGTCCTCGCCAAGCTCCTGGAACGCTACCGCGGCGATCCCGATGTGATCGTGCGAGCCTGCCACGCGGCGGCGTTCCGGTGGCGTACGAGGTCGCCACGGCCCTGGGTGCCCCACTCGACGTCCTCCTGGTCCGCAAGCTCGGCGTGCCCGGTCAGGAGGAGGTGGCGATGGGAGCCATCGCGGACGGCGGAGTGGTGGTGCTCAACGAGGACGTCGTCCGAGGCCTGGGCATCGTGCCGGACACGCTGCGCAGCGCGGTCGAGCGGGAGGCCCGGGAGCTGCTGCGCCAGGAGCAGACCTACCGCGAGGGACGGCCCGCGCCCGAGCTGGAGGGCCGCACGGTGATCCTCGTCGACGACGGCCTTGTCACCGGGGCCAGCATGCGCGCCGCGATCCAGGCCCTGCGCCGCCACCGGCCGGCGCGGATCGTCGCCGCGGTACCTGCCGCCTCCGAGTCGGCCTGCCGCGAGCCGGCCGACATGGCCGACGACGTGGTCTGCGCCACCACGCCGTCGCCGTTCTTCGCCGTCGGCGCGTCCTACTGGGACTTCCACCAGATCACGGACGAGGAGGTGCGGGAGCTGCTGCGCCGGGCGGCGGGCAGGCCCGCGGAGCCGACCGAGGAGGGGGTGAGCGAGGTCGCTCTCATCAGCGCCGAGGCGTTCCCTGTCGAGGACGGCGTGCCCAGCGACGAGGCACTGTTCGACCTGGTGGGCAACGCGCACTTCGTGCTGATCGGCGAGGCCTCACACGGCACGCACGACTTCTACCAGGCGCGCGCCCGCATGACGCAGCGACTGATCGAGGAGAAGGGCTTCTGCGCGGTCGCGGCCGAGGCCGACCGGCCCGACGCCTACCGGGTCAACCGTTACGTCCGGGACCGCAGCGACGACGTCACGGCCGAGGAGTCACTGCGCGGCTTTCGGCGGTTCCCCACCTGGATGTGGCGGAACTGCGGTGCTGGACTTTGTGGGATGGCTGCGGGAACACAACGACCGGGTCTCCGGCGGCGAGCGCGCGAAAGCGGGCTTCTACGGTCTCGAATCGATCTGTACAGCCTGTACCGCTCGATCGAGGAAGTCATCAGCTACCTGGACCGCGTCGATCCCGAGGCGGCGAAGCGGGCCCGCGAGCGCTACGCCTGCTTCGATCACTGCAACAGCGACGGCGACGCCCAGACCTGGGGGTTCGAGGCCGCCTTCGGAGCGGGTGAGACCTGCGAGCGGCAGGTCGTGGACCAACTCGTCGAGCTGGAGCGCCATGCGGTGCAATACGCACGACGGGACGGACTGGTCGCCGAGGACGACCCGTTCTATGCCGAACAGAACGCGCGCACGGTCAAGAACGCGGCCGAGTACTACCGGACGATGTTCGGCGGGCAGGTGTCCTCCTGGAATCTGCGTGACCGCCACATGGTCGAGACCCTGGAGGCGCTCGCCGAGCATCTCAGCCACCGGCGGAGCAGCCCCCGCCAGGGTCGTCGTGTGGGAGCACAACTCCCACCTCGGGGATGCCCGGGGCACGGAAGCCGCGCTCCGCGGCGAGCTCAACGTCGGCCAGTTGGTGCGGCAGGCCCACCCTGATGACTGCTGTCTGCTGGGCTTCACCTCCTACACCGGCACGGTGACAGCCGCGGACGACTGGGGAGGACCGGTCATGCGCAAGGCGGTGCGCCCGGCACTCGTTGACAGCGTCGAGGACATGTTCCACCAGGTCGGCGAGAAGGAGTTCCTGCTTCCGTTCAACCGGACGCCCCTGGCCGCCGACACGCTGCGCACGGCGCGCCTTGAGCGGGCGATCGGCGTCATCCACCGGCCGGAGACCGAACGGCAGAGCCACTACTTCCGCGCACGCATGTCGGACCAGTTCGACGGCGTCATCCACATCGACGAGACCCGGGCAGTCGAACCCCTGGAGCGCACGGCCGAGTGGCGGGCAGGCGAGGTCCCCGAGACCTCCCGTTCGCCGTATGACAGCTGCCGCCCTACGAGGCACCGGAGCTGCCCGTCCCGTGCCAGAGACCCTGCACCCTGAACCACACTCCGGGACTGAACACGGACTCCACTGCCGCAGGCAGTCCGACCGGCACCCGGACCACCCTCAGAGCTCCGATGGGGTGCAGTCCTGACGACGCCCCCAGGCGAGCCGTTGCCGGCGCCACGGTGTCTCCCGACGCCCGATCATCCTGTCGGCTGTGGCTGACATCCACAGGCCGCGGGCTCCTCTAGCCGGCTCCCCTCCAGTGAAAACGCCGCCGCCGTGTCCACCCGGTCGTGCGGGGCGGATCAGGACTGGTCGAGTTCGTCCTGGACCGGTGGTTTGGGGACGTCACGCAGGTGCTGCGACTGGCCGGGGCGGCTGCCGCGCCGGGCCTGTTCCGCGCGCTGCGCCGCGCTCAGGTTCAGGTCGGACGCCGGGTCCACGCGCACCGACCTGGCCACCTCATCCCGGTTGCCGTACTCGTCTGCGCGAAGCGCCTTGACCACTTCCTCGGGCGCTCCGGCATTCTCGGCCGCCTGGACCAGTTCCTCTTTGCCCGCAGGGAAGTCGACGTCCTGCAGCGCGTCCAGCACGTCCCGTACGCTTGTGGAAGACATGCCTCCTCAGCTGTTGTCCCGGGGCACCTCGTACCGGCTCACTGGCGTTCCCCGCAAAACGGGCTGATGGGGACGTCGAAGCATTCCGGGGAATCCTGTGCCCGGCGGCGGAATCCAGGGGAGATCACATGCCCGGCAATATCGAACGTGCCGCCCTGCGCGCCGCGGCTCAGGCCGCCGAGCAGATCCTGGCGAACGCCGCCGAGCAGGGCGAGCGACAGTACCCGCAGGACCCGTCCGCCCAGTGCGTCGCCGAGGTCGGGACGCTCACCGGTGCGTTGAGGGCCCTGCTGGAGGCGGTGCGCCCCTTTACCGAGGAAGGCGAAGAGGACGGGCGGTGAACCGGCGCTTTCGACACCGGCCGCCAGGTTCGCGCCGGCATTTCGATCACCGTTTGGGGCCGTGCATGCGCGGTACCCGTGATGGGGTTGCCGGATTGGAGGCGCCGTGGACAGCGACGAGTTCATCCGGCTCGTCAGCCGGCGGGCCCACGTGCCCGAGGACCAGGCCAGGGAGCTGACCCGGACCGCGATGCTGACGCTGGCCGAGCGGATCACCGGCGGCGAGGCCAGGCACTTGGCCGGCGTCCTGCCCGCCGAGATTGCCCCGCCCCTGGTCCCACCGGAGGATGTCGCCCAGAAATTCGGCGTTGCCGAGTTCGTCCGGCGAGTGAGTGAGCGTGCGGGCGTCGATGAGACCGTGGCGCGCAGGGGCGTTGCGGCGGTTTTCATGACTCTGAGAGAGGCCGTTCCCGGCACGGAGTTCCAGGATGTGATGTCGCAACTGCCGAACGAGTTCCAGAACATCTAGGGCCCCGGCAGGCAACGTTCGCCCGTCAAGGAGTGACGTTCCGGTGCGTGCTCTCGGCGTGCCGGCCGGAAGTCCTCGTACTGGACGTACTCGGGCTTTCGGCCGGTGCGGCGAGAGTGCGTGCCGGGCGTCGCGACGGGGCGAACGTTGCCTGCCGGGGCACTAGCGTCGGACATCTCGGCGCCCGGAACACGGCTGCGCGCACGCCATGAGAATCGCTCGCAAGCGCTTGTTCGACATCAACCGGGCCGGTGGGAGGCTGGAAGAAGCGCTGGCGCGGCATATGCGCGTTTCCGGTGCCGCATTCGAGGGCCCGGCGCATGCGGCCGGCTTTTGGCGCCCGGACATCCGCGCGGGCGAGCACGCCTGGCCGGTGGTGTGTGCCACGAGCGGCCGGGGTACTCGGGGGTGCACCCACCGTGCGGGGCTCCCCGCAGGAACCCAGGCCGTCACGGTTCGACGGCTGGGGGGCACCCGGCGTACCACATCCCTCCTGCGAGGCCTCCGATGAGCCGTCTCTTCTCGCCGCTCACCCTCCGCGGCACGACCTTCCCAAACCGGGCCTGGGTGGCCCCCATGTGCCAGTACAGCTCGGTCGACGGCTATCCGCAGGACTGGCATCTGGTCCATCTCGGCTCCCTGGCACGCGGCGGGTCCGGCCTGGTCATGCAAGAGGCCACGGCAGTGGAACCTGAGGGCCGGATCACCCCTTCCGACGCCGGCATCTGGGATGACGGGCAGGCCGCCGCGTACAAGCGGATTACCGACTTCGTCCACGGGCAGGGAGCCATTGCCGGCATCCAGATCTCCCATGCCGGCCGCAAGGCGTCGACGGCACCGCCCTGGGAGGGTGACGTGTACGTCGAACCGGAGGCCGGAGGATGGCAGACGGTCGCACCGTCACCGCTGCCGTTCGGCGACTGGCCGGCCCCGCGGGAGCTCGGCGCGGACGACATCCGCGCCCTGGTCCGGGCCTTCGGCGAGGCCGCCGCGCGGGCGCTGTCCGCCGGCTTCGAGGTCCTGGAGATCCACGCCGCGCACGGCTATCTGCTGCACCAGTTCCTGTCACCGCTGTCCAACCACCGCAGCGACGAGTACGGAGGCGATCTCGACGGGCGCAGCCGTTTCCTGGTCCAGGTCACCGACGCCGTACGGGCGCAGTGGCCGGAGGACCGCCCGCTGTTCGTACGCTTCTCGGCCACGGACTGGGCCGACGGGGGCTGGACCCCGGAGGAGACGGTCGAGCTGTCGCGGCACCTGGTGGCCCACGGCGTCGATCTGGTGGACATCACCAGCGGCGGGCTCGTCCACAACGCCCGTATCGAAGTGGAGCCCGGCTACCAGGTGCCCTTCGCCCGAGCCGTCCGCGAGGGCGCGGCCCTGCCCGTCTCCGCGGTCGGCCTGATCACCGCACCGGAGCAGGCCGACCAGATCCTCGTGGACCGCTCGGCTGACGCGATCATGCTCGCGCGCGAACTGCTGCGCAACCCGACCTGGCCGCTCCGCGCGGCCCACGTGCTCGGTGACGACGTCCCGTGGCCGAAGCAGTACCAGCGTGGCCGCCCACGTCATCGCTGAGGCCGTCGTCGCCCGAGCACCCGGGAATTCGGCCCAAGGCAAGGAGGTTTCCTCCGATATGGGCGATCAATGCATCAATGCCGCTTTTCCCGCACCCCAGGGCGAGTCGATGCGGGCGCTGCTCGCGGCCGACCGTGTCGGCACGCTGCAGCAGATATCCGCCCTTAGCCGTGAGTTCGAAGGGATCGTCGAGGCGAACGCACTGGTGGCCATTGACGACGAGCACGACCCGGAGGGGGCGAGCACGGCCTTCGAGCGGGCGCACGTCGCCGCCCTGCTGTCCCAGGCGCGCGAGCATCTGAACGATCTCGATCGCGCCCTGGAACGGTTGGAGAGAGGCGACTACGGGCGCTGCGAGCAATGCGGTGAGCCGATCCCGACGGAGCGCCTCGAAGTTCGCCCGGCGGCGAAAACCTGCGTGCGCTGCGCGTCGGTAGCTCGTTGAAGGGTGCAACAGTTGAGGGCGCGACATGTCGTCCTGCCCCAACTCGGCGTGCGGGTAGATGCCGAGTTCCTCCGTCGACGGCCGTTCACCACTGACCTTCAACCGGCTTGATCAGGAGAAGAGACGGCCTGGCTCATCGGATACCGCCGACCGCACCGCCGCTACGAACGCAAGGCCGACCACCTCCTCGCTTACACGAGCATCGCCTGCACCCTCATCTGCTACCGCAAACTCGCCAAATGAGATGTCTTCTAAGGCGGATGATGTTGGTTCCAGCGGCGGTGAGCACGTGTTGGACGTGCGTCTTCGCCAGGCCGCGGTAGCGGCAATGACGCAGGCCGTGAGCGTGGACTGCCTCAGACACCGTGGCCTCGCAGCCTGCGCGGATGGCATATGGCCGCTGCCAGTTGCTGCTCTTCTGCTCTCTCCGGACCCGCGTCTGGATCCTCTGCTGCGGCTCTGGCAGCATACTGTTGGACCCAGACCTGCCGCAGGAGCTGCACGGACTTCAACTCCCGCAGCCCAGGCGGGGCATCGCCGTGATAGACAGCGCGCAAGATGTGCAGCCCGTCTTCACCCACTCGCAGCACCCAGGCGATCAATGCGTCTCCGCCACGGGGAAGCCGGTCATAGCGAACCGGCCGACCATAACGGTCCGCCCAGTCAGGAGCGACGACAGCCGCCAGCCACCCCTCGCCCTGCAGCGCGAGTTCTTCCAGAGCACAACGCAGCGTCTCAGCAACCAGTTCAGCCCGGTTCAGGCGGCGGACTGCTGCCAGAACGTGAGTGGAATCCGTCCGGATCCGTCCACGCCGCTTGACCAGCCCGGCCTCCACAAGCCGGTCCACGATCAGAACCAAGAGCCGGTCCGCACGGTCGCCTTCGGCCACCCGGGCACGGAATTCACTCAGGACCGTGAAGTCGAACCCCGGATCGTCCAGCTCAAGGCCCAGACGGTACTTCCAGTCCAGACGGCAGCGGACCGCATCCGCCGCCTGCCGGTCGGTGAGGTTCTCCGCGTACTGCAGCACCGACACGAGAGCCAGCACAGCGGGCGAAAGCCCACGCCGTCCATCAGCTGGATACCAGTCGGCGAAGTCAGCGTCCATGAACAACCCATCCAGCCGATCGCGCACCCACATCGCGGCCGTGCCATGCGGATTGCCGGCCCGCGCCATCCGCACCGTCAACGGCGGAATCACCCGCCCCAACCTCGAACCCATTGCCACCGCGGCCACCCCTCCGACCGCCGAAACCGCCCCGCTCCCACCAGAGCAGCACCACAAGAACATCAACTCAGGCACGGTCAGCAGACTTCACCCCACCGAGTGAAGATCACCAACAGCATCACTTCTGTGGACGGTGACGCTCAGTACCGACGGGGGTGCCGGTAGGACGGTCGATAATGCTGGTCATGGCAGATCGCAGTCCGGTTCCCCGGATCATCACCTCGGCGGCGCGGGAGTCCCTGAAGCCGCTCGGGCTGGCCAAGCGTGGGCGGTCACGGCTATGGATTGATGATCACGGGTGGTGGCTCGGGGTTGTGGAGTTCACCCCGCCACGCACTGCTGGCAGCGGTCTGCAAGTCGGTGCGATGTGGCTGTGGCACGACGTGGACTACCTGGCCTTCCACGTGGACGCAGTCCGAGTCAGCCCCGAGCCGTTCCGCACCGAGGACCAGTTCACGCCACTGGCGCTCGAACTCAGCCGACGGGCGGCTGCGAACGTGACCGCGCTGAGGGAGAAGTTCCCGGCTCTGCCAGACGTCGTCCGATACCTGACGTCCAGGCCAGTGCGGCGGGGATTCCTACGGGACCGCTTCGACGCCGGGATCGCGGCCGCCCTGGTCGGGGATCCGGACACAGCTCGCGATCACTTCGAGCGAATCCTTCGAGAGGACCCGCTGGCCCCGTGGGTGGTCGAAGCCCAGGAGAAGGCGCGTGAGCTTCACGCGCTCGCGCCAGATCGCACCGCCGTGACTGCCTGGGTCGCCCGGGCCGTCGACTCATGCCGGAGCAAGCTGGGCCTGGATCCTGTGCCGCTCGCGATCAGCTGAATGAACCCGCTCTTGAGCAACAGAGCTGCGGTCAGGCCAGCAGGACTCGCTTCCGCAGCAGGTCGAAGCCGGCCCGGCCATACATCTGGCGCTTGATCATTTGATCCGGTTGACGTGGCCTTCGACTACGCCGGAGCTCCACGGCAGTGGTAGGCCGGCGGTGACGGCGGCGAGATCGCGTTCGAAGCCGTTGACGAAGGTATGGAGGCTGGGCAGGTCGTCGGCACGGACCGCCTTGATCCATTGCGGGAGCTGGTCACCCTGGTGCTGGGTGAGTATCTTCCCAGAAGTTGGGCCAGAACCTGAGTTTGGGAGGCACTTGGGCTGCACGGGCCTCAAGGCTTCGCAGCTGACATAGGCGATCCGAACCGGTTGTTGCCGGTCGCCGACTGCCACGGCGAGTTCGTCGGACACCTCGTCGGTGTGCTGGGCCACGCCTCTGAGATGAAAAGGCTGGTACAACGTGCACCGGCTGCACAGCAGCCCCGGCTACCGCAGCCCCGCCGACTACGAGGCCGCCCTGGCGGCCCGGCCACCACACCGGTGGTGTCCGCCCAAGCACAGCACGCTCAAGTCCGCCCGCTGCCCCGGTTTGATGTCAGGGTCACGCACGAGCCGGGAGACCGCGGATTATGTCCGCCGCCTTTTCCGCGATCATGATCGTGGGTGCGTTGGTGTTGCCCCGCACCACGGTGGGCATCACTGAGGCGTCCACCACCCGCAGGCCCCTCACGCCGTGCACGCTGAGCCGGGGGTCCACGACGGGGCCGATGGAGCAACTGCCCGCCGGGTGGTAGAGGGTCTGCAACTCGCGCCGGGCGAAGTCGAGCAGGCCGGCTTCGTCCGTGGAACGCGGTACGCGGAAGTCGGCTCGGCGGTGCTTGCGCAGGCTGGGCCGGCCGGCGATGTCGAGCAGCATCCGGAGCGCCCGGATCATCGTGGCGCGGTCCTCTTCGGTGGTCAGGTAGTTGTGCAGGATGCGCGGTTTGGCGCTGGGGAGTGCCGACCGCAGGGAGACCTTGCCCCGGCTCGTGGGGGCGAGCAGCACCGCACCGAACATGAAGGCGTGGTCGGTCACGGGGCTGATGCCCTCCTCGTAGAACATCACCGGCGTGGCGTGCACCTGGACGTCGGGGGCGTCGAGTCCCTCGCGGGTGCGGTGGAAACCGCCGGCCTCGCCGATGTTCGAGGTGAGCGGGCCGCGGCCCTCGGTCTCCAGCAGGCGCACGTTGTCCGGTGTCTCGGCGGTGAACAGCGACTCCGTGTCAGTGAGGTAGCACAGCCCGACATGCGGATGATCCTGCAGATTCTCCCCCACTGGAAGATCGACGCGGGGCGTGATGCCGTGGGCCGCCAGCTCACCGGCCGGACCGATGCCGGAGAGCATGAGCAGCTGCGGCGAGTTGTAGGCACCGGCCGACAGCACGACCTCCCCTTCGGCGTGCAGGCACAGCAGTTCGCCGTCCCGTTCCACCTCGACGCCGGTTGCACGCTCGCCGTCGAACAGCACGCGGGTGCACTCGGCACCGGTCAGCACATCGAGGTTCGGCCGGGACAGGGCCGGCCGCAGATACGCGTCCGCCGTGCTGCAGCGCAGACCGTCGCGCTGAGTGAGGTGGTAATAGCCGACGCCGTCCTGTTCGAGACCGTTGAAGTCGCTGGTGGAGGGGTGTCCGGCCTCCTGAGCGGCCGTCACGTACGCGTCCGTCAAGGGATGCCGGGAACGGCCCTCGCTCACCGTGAGCGGCCCACCGGTGGAATGCCACGGGGACGTGGCTCCCGTGAAGTCCTCGGCGCGAAGGAAGTACGGCAGGACTTCCGGCCAGCTCCACCCGTCTGCGCCGGCCGCCGCCCAGGCGTCGTAGTCGCGGCGATTGCCGCGGATGTAGACCATCGCGTTCATCGACGAACAGCCGCCGAGCATCCGGCCGCGGGGCAGATAGCGACGGCGGCCGTCCAACCCGGGCTCGCACTCGGTGAGGTAACTCCAGTCGTACTTCGTCTGGAAGAGTTTGCTGAACGCGGCCGGAACGTGAATGTCCGGGGCATCGTCCACCGGGCCGGCCTCTATGAGAAGAACGCGCGTCCTCTCGTCCTCGGTCAGACGGCCGGCCAGGACGCACCCCGCCGACCCGGCACCCACGATGATGTAGTCGTACACCTGTCCCCCTCGCTTCACGTGGCTGCTCGACTCCCTCACTCAAGCCGCATCGGAGAGCGGACGACACCCTGCTGTCGGCCAATGTCGGCGCCGTGCTCCTGTGGTCCGTGGCTGTGCCACGGACCACCGATCGCAGCGCCGCCCGACGACGGACGGAGCGCCGCGCATCAATCGGCTCCCCCGGTCCCGTGCAGGGAGACGACGGCCTTCACCAGGGCATCGGGATCTTCCCAGTTGATCATGTGTCCGGCGTCCGGCACGGTGACCAGCCGCGCGCCCGAGGAGTTGGAGCACGGCGGCGAAGGGAACGGTGGCGTCGCCGGGTGAGCAGCGGGCGCGCAGCACCCGCATGCCCTGGTCGGCGGCGCTCTCGGCGGCGGCCTCCAGGACGGTGGTCCGGCCGGTGCCGGTGGCCCCGCGTAGCAGCACCAGGCCGCCCGCGCCGGCCGGGGCGCGCGCGACCCAGGTCGCCAGCAGCGCGGCTGCCTCGCGGTGTTCGTGCGGCTGATCACCGTGCGGTCCGGACATCCCTGCCTCCTTCTCGGCGGTTGGCACTCGTCACGGCGGTGGCCGTGCACCAGGTGTCGGCTCCTTGCGCGTTGACGAAGAAGAGCCGCCCCACGATCTTCATGGCGGTGCCCCGCCATGGCTTGGCCTTCGCCCGGTCGGGCCCAGATCCACGGACTTCCCGACGGCCTTGATGCGGGCAGGCGTCCAGTAGGCGAGGGCCTCCCGGCGTTCCTTCGCGGTGTACTTGACGACGGAGACCGGGTCGATCGAGGCGGCACGGGCCTGGCTGGTCAGGGCCGTCGCCGGGCTCGGGGCGGCGAGAGCGAGAGCGGTACCGGCCACGGCAAGCACCACGGCTCGGACGTGAAGGCGCCGGATCACAGAAGTGGACGTCTCGGGCACAGCGATTGTCTCCTCGACAGGTGCGATGGGCGACGGGGGCTGTCAGCCCGCACTGCAAGAGAGGGGAACCGCCAGTCGAGTTGCGTTGCACAGTCCTGTGACACGCGTCCGCCGGAGCCGACGGTGGTACGCCCTTGCCGGCAGCTCCGTCCCCGTCGGATCCGGCGGGCCGGCGGGCCGGCGGGCCGGCGGCCGCTGACGGGACCCGCTCACCCGGATGCCGGTTCGGTCACCCCGCCGAACCTGAACCCGCCGAACCCGGCGCCGCTTGTGCCCGGGCCCGCCACCCCCATGGAGTGCGTGGTTTACGGCTGTGACACGGGCGTGTGGTCCTCGGTGCCGGCCGGAGGCACTCAGACGCGGTAGGCGGCCGTCGCAATGTGGACGAACGACCGGATCAGCGGGTTCGCGTCGCCCTCGTTCCACGCCGCCACCACGCGGCTCGGCGCCATGTCGCTCAGCGGTACCACGACCAGCTCCTCGGGTTGGTCGTGTCCCAGCGGGGTCATCCCGACCGTGCCGTTCCAGAGCACGGCCTGCAGGCACTCCTGGACAGCGCGCACCACCGGACCCTCGCGGGTCTCGCCGCCGTTCCAGTACGACTGCCAGATCGGGTCGGTGTCCTCCGGGAACCTGAACCAGCGTCGGCCGGCCAGGTCGGCCAGCCTCAGGCGGTCGCGACGGACCAGCGGATCGTCGGCGCGCAGCACCGCGCCCACCGGGTCGGCACGCAACTCGAGCACCGCCAGGCCGGTCTCGTCGAACGGCCCGCGGGTCAGGGCCACGTCGACCAGTCCGGCGCGCAGCCCGCAGGTCGGATCGGTCAGGTCGGTCTCGCGGATGTGGACCTCGACGCCCGGGTGCCGTCGGCGGTAGGCGGCGGCCAGCCGCGTCGCGCCCGGGTCGGTGCTGTCGCCCAGGATGCCGACGGTGAGGGTGGCCGCGCCGGCCGCCGCGGCCACGCGTACGCGTACCCGGTCTGCCTGAGCGAGCAGGGTACGCGCCTCCTCGAGCAGTGCCGCCCCGACCCGGGTGAGCGTGACACCGGCGGCAGAGCGGTGAAACAACGCGGCGCCGACTTCGGTCTCCAGCCGCTTGATCGCCCGGCTCAGCGGCGGCTGGCTCATGTGCAGCCGGGCGGCGGCCCGGCCGAAGTGGAGTTCCTCGGCGACGGCTACGAAATAGCGCAGCGTGCGCAGTTCCATGACCGGCCACGATACCGGTGCGGTATCGGCATCACCCACTCGGTCTTGGACAGCCGAGTTGCTCGGGCGGTGGAATCGGAGCATGACGAACGAACCGCTGACTGGTGAACCGGTGGCCGACCCCGCCGTGTCGATGGTCGGTCCGGGTGAGGGTGAGGGTGAGGGTGAGACGATCCTCCCGGGGACCACGCAATTGCGCATTCTCGAGGACGGCAGCCCACCGGGCACCGTCTCGGGATCGGCGAGACGATCCTCGCCCCGCATGCGGACGGACCACCGCAGCACCGGCACGCCCAGCACGCCGAGAGTTTCCATGTCATCTCGGGCGCGGTGCGGTTCACGGTGGACAGAAGACCTCACGACACGACCGCGGGCACGCTCGTGATGATCCCGCCCGGAGCCCCGCACACCTTCGCCAGCGTGACCGACCAACCGGCCATCATGCTCAGCACTTTCACGCCGGACTTGTACGTGCAGTACTTCCGGAACCAGCTGCATCTGGGCCGAACGGCGTACGACTCGACGAGAACGCGGGGTCGGCACAGCAGCGGCTCAGCTCCCTCATCGGGCCGGGCGCCGCTGTGCGCAGCCAGGGGGCATTTCCCCCTGGTTGCCTCTGCCGGGCACCGAAATACTGAACGGGTGAATCTGCCTGAACTCGGAGCTTTCCTGAAGTCACGGCGAGCGAGGATCACCCCCGCGGAGGTCGGCCTTCCCACCGGCCCCCGGCGCCGGGTGCCTGGTCTGCGCCGCGAGGAGGTCGCCCAGCTCGCCGGAGCTTCGGTGGACTACTACATCGAGCTGGAACGGGGCCGCGGCCCGCAGCCGTCGACCCAGATGCTGGCCGCCCTGGCCCGTGCGCTGCGACTCGACGGCGACGAGCGTGACCACCTGTACCACCTCGCGGGCCGACCCGCACCGACGGCGATCGGCACCGCGGCGCACGTGCCACCGGCCATGCTGGCGCTGCTCGACCGGCTCGACACCAACCCGGCGCAGATCCTCACCGATCTGCACGAGACCCTGGTGCAGAACCGGCTCGCCGCAGCGCTGCTCGGTGCGCCCGTGCACACCGAGGGGCATGCGGCGAGTTTCGTGTACCGCTGGTTCACCGACCCCACCAGCCGGTCGCTCTATCCCGAGGAGGACCACCCGCACCATTCCCGGGTACTGGTGTCCGACCTGCGGGCCGCCGTGGCGCGCCGGGACCACGACCAACAGTCCGCGGACATGGTCGCCCGCCTGCGCCGGGCCAGCCGGGAGTTCGTCGCCCTGTGGGACTCCGGGGACGTCGCCGTACGCCGCGGCGACCGCAAACGCATCAACCATCCCGAGCTGGGCGTCGTCGACATCCACTGCCAGAACGTGTTCAGCGAGGACGGCCGGCAGCGCCTGCAGTTCTTCACCGCCCCGGCGGGTAGTCCGGCCGTCGAGCAGCTGCGCCTGCTCGCCGTCATCGGCACCCAGCAACTCGCCGACCATGAGCCCACCGCGCGGTAAGTAACCCGTACCGCGGCGCGCCGCCGCGCCAGACCACCGGCCCCTGGTCGGTCCGTTCCTCCCGGCGTCCACCGTGCCGTCGCGCAACACCTGCCACCGCCCAGACGTTACTGCGTTAGTCACAGACAGTAATTGATCAATGACAAAAAGTAATAACCCCCTTCTTCGTCAGGAGACAGTTATGCGTGTCATCACCCAGCAGGCCGTCGGCGACCCGGCCGTGTTGGAACTCGTCGAGGCCGCCTGCCCGGAACCGGGCTATGGACAGGTGCTGATCAGGACCGGAGCGGTCGGCGTCAATCCGGTCGACGCCCATGTGCGCTCCGGTGCCCTGCCGATGCTCGGCGAGCCGCCGTTCACCGTCGGCTGGGACATCGCCGGCACCGTGGAGACCGCCGGTCCCGGCGTGTCCGCCTTCGTCGCTGGTGACGAGGTCATGGGCATGCTGGCCCTTCCGGGGGCGGGCAACACCTATGCCGACTACGTCCTCGCCTCGGTCAACGAGATCGTCAGCAAGCCCGCCGGTCTCACCGTCGAGCAGGCGGCAGGTCTGCCGATGGCCGGACTGACCGCCTGGCAGAGTCTCGTCGGCCTAGCGCACCTCCAGCCCGGACAGCGGGTGCTGGTGCACCGCGCCGCCGGCGGGGTCGGCCATCTCGCCGTGCAGATCGCCAAGGCCCTGGGCGCCCATGTGATCGCCACGGCCAGCGCGGGCAAGCACGACCTGCTGCGCCGCCTGGGTGCGGACGAGCCGGTCGACTACCGCACCCGGGACTTCACCGAGGTCGGCAGCGTCGACGCGGTGTTCGACCTGGTCGGGGGCGAGTACGGTGCACGCTCCGCCCGCATCGTCGCCCCTGGCGGTGTGTTGGTCAGTGCCTGTCCCCAGGACACCGGGCTCACCCCGGAACTGATCACCGAGCTGGGCATCCGGCACGCCGTCACCTTCGTGCACCCGTCCGCGCCCGACCTGGCGCGGCTGACGGCCCTCGTCCAAGCCGGACGGCTCACCGTCCACGTCGACCAGGTGCTGTCGCTGGCCGAGGCGGTCAAGGCCCACGAGATCGTCGCGGCGGGCGCGGTCACCGGCAAGCTCGTCCTGGTGCCCTGATGACGGCCGCAATCGATCGTCCGGGTCCGGAAGGAGCCGCCATGAAACGGCGGACCGTGCTGTTCCTGGGTGCCGTCCTGGCGGCGGCCTCGACCGGGCGGGCGCATGCTCACCAGGACCACCCGGCGCCGCCCGGCGCGGTACCGACCGCGGCCGAGCCGTCGTACGGCACGGGATGGCGGCCGCTGGCCCCGATCGCGGGCGGGCCCCGGCAGGAACACGGCGTGGCCGCGGTCGGCGCCAAGGTCTACGTCATCGGCGGCATCATCACCGACCCGGCCGGCGGGTTCATCACCACCGGCCGGGTGGAGGTCTACGACACGCGACGTGACACCTGGTCGGACGCGGCACCGCTGCCCGTGGCCATGAATCACGCCAACGTGGCGGCAGTCGGCGGCAGGATCTACGTCCTCGGCGGGCTGTCCGGCGGGGCCTCATGGCAGTCCCTGCGCGACAGCTTCGTCTACGACCCGCGTACCGACCGGTGGGCACGGCTGCCGTCGATGCCCGCCGGCATCGCGCGGGGCAGCGCCGCGATGGGCGTGCACGGACCGAGGATCTACCTCGCGGGCGGCATGCGCACCTTGGTGCCGGGCCCCGGCGGCCTCCAGGACACCATGGACACGGTGTCGTCGTATGACGTCACAACCGGCCGGTGGGAGGCGCTGCCGAGCCTGCCGCAAGCCCGCGACCACGTCGGCGGGGCCGTCGTCGGCACGACGCTCTACGTACTCGGCGGCCGGGACCGGGGGCAGGCCAACGTGCGCGACACCGTCTACGCCCTCGACCTGCGCTCCCATCGGTGGTTCGAACGCGCCTCGATGCCGACCGCCCGCGGCGGCATCGCCACCGCGGCCGTGGGCACGAAGATCTACACTTTCGGCGGCGAGGGCAAACACGACGGTGCCGGCGCGGACGCCGTCTTCGCCGAGACCGAGGCGTACGACACCGTCCACGACCGCTGGCGACGACTCACCCCGATGCCGGTGCCGCGCCACGGTACGGCCGCCGTGGCCGTAGGTGGCACGATCCACATCCCCGGCGGCGGCATCACGGGCGGTGGCAGCCCGGTGGTCGTCAACGACGCCTACCGGCCCGCCCAGCAGTGAGCCCGCGGCCATCCGCACCGATGACCCTGTTGGTGATCGGGGACGTCGGTTGCGCTCCACAGGCCGACTGGTGAACAGGCGTTGCAGTGTCCGGGGACGATGACAGCGTCATCACGGGTCGACGTTCTTCCTCCCCTCGGCCCGCTCCCCCCCTGCATCGTGGTCACAACAACCGAGCACCACAGGGCACCGGGCATCCGCCACCGGCCCTTTCCATGAACTCATGCACGAATTCCAAGAAACGGGGACATACCACCATGGCTTCCACCCTCCACACGAGGTCCTTACTCGTCGCCGCCGCATTCCTCGCCGGCACCACGCTGCTGACCGCCTGCCAGGACAACGCCACGGGCGACCGCTCCTCGGCGAAGACCGATGCTCCCGCGGCGTCGGCGGAGGCGACGGCGGCAGCGGCGAAGTCCACGTCGAACAAGCCCAAGGGGGTCAGCGGGACCTTCACGGGCGGCACGGTGGAATACCTCGCACCCGGCAAGCACATCGTCAAGGCAGGCGGCAAGGAGCAGCAGTTCTTCGTCGCCGAGGACACCAAGATCTACGGCGCGGGCACCATCTGCGGCAAGTACAACCCCGCCGCCAACACACCCTGCACGGCTGACGACTTGGACAAGGCGCTGAATAAGGGATCCATCGCCGCAGACGTGATCATGAAGTACGGCGCTGCCGTCACGGTCACCGAGCGCCCGGCACCGGATGAGAGCACCTCTGCCGAGGACGGGGACGCCAACAGCTCGGACTCGACCATCGACGGCATCAACAAGGGCAAGGGCGTTTCCGGCACCTGGTTCGGCACCGTGAGCTACCTGGCGCCGGGCAAGTACACGGTGTCGGACCTGAAGGGCACCGAGCAGCAGTTCCTCCTCGCCGAGGACACCAAGATCTGGGGCTGGGGCGACATCTGCGGCGACGCCAACGGCGAGGAGGGCGGCCAGGGTGGCACCCAGTGCACCGAAGAGGAACTGGAGGCGGCCGCCAAGGGAGGCGGTGTGTCCGCGAAGGTCGTCGTGGTGAACGGCATCGCCACCACCATCACCGACGACCACTGACCCGGACCTCGCCGTGCCGACTGCGGGACGGGTACCCGGAGACGGAACGTCCGGGGCCGCGTGCTGCGGTGCGGAAGGAACGCCTACGCGACCGCCGTGCGGTGGACGCCGGCTCGTTCGCGAGGACGCGGGGATCGACCGACCGCGACACGCACCTTGATCTTCTCGAGGACCGGGATGAAGCGCGGGCCGCCCGGGGCCTGCCCGGGGTGAGGATGATGGACAGCGGGCGGCAGCAGTGCGGTGTGGTGTGGTGTGGTGTCGCCCGGGGCGATTGGCCGGCCGTGCAGCCCTTGCTCGCCTTCTGCCCGCCAGCGGCGGATCCACTGATGGGCCGTGGCGCGCGAGATGCCCGTCTCGGCCGCCACATGCGCGACCGGACGACCAGCGCAGACACGTTCGACGAGCAGTCGCCTGCCGTGCACGGTCAGCCGGGCATGACGGTGGGACACGAAGACCTCCGGTGCGGTGAAGACTCGACGCCTTCACCGCACCGGAGGTCTTCGCCATGATCAAGCCCGGCTGGTGTTGACAACGCTCGTGAGCAACACACCTAGCGTGCGGGGGCGCGCACGGCCGTGACGAAGCCAGTGCCGGACGGGTTGTCCGTGGGCCGGCCGTAGTGGGCTGCGACGGCGTCGAGTGGATGGAACTCGGTGCGCCAACCGTGGGCGTCCAGCCAGTCGGCGGTGCCGCAGCCCAGGCCACCCTTCCACAGCGAGGCGATGTGAGCGATGGACGGGTAGCGGTCGCGGTTCTCGGGCCGGATCGGCATGTGGTCACCGCTCCCCGGCTTCGAGCTGCTGGGGGACGGTTCCGGCCCGCAGCTCGCGGAGGTCGGGGATGTGGTGGTAGAGAGTGCCCGGGGAGACACCGAGGAGCTTGGTGATCGAGGTGATGGAACGGCCGGGGTCGGGCAGCAGGTCGCGGGCGGCCTTGATGATCCCCTCGGTGGCGACGGTGGGGCGTCCGCCGGTGCGGCCGCGGGCGCGGGCGGCGGCCAGGCCCTCGCGGGCGCCCTGGACGATGAGGTCGCGGATGAACTCGGCGAGGGCGGCGAAGACGTGGAAGACGAGCCGGCCGCCGGGTGTGATGGTGTCGAGGCTCTCGTGCAGCGAGGTGAAGCCGATGCCGCGCTCGCGCAGTACGGCGACCATGTTGATGAGGTCCTGGAGGCTGCGGCCGTAGCGATCGAGTGATGGGACCACGAGGGTCTCGCCGGCGTCGAGGAAGACGTGGCACGCCTTCAGCTCCGGGCGCAGGTCGGTCTTGCCGGACTTCTTGTCCGCGAAGATCTTCCGGCACCCGGCAGCGGTGAGGGCGTCGATCTGCCGTTCGAGCCTCTGCCCGCCGGTCCCCCTTCGCGTCGGCCACCTCCCGGCCCGGAGCGCCGTCGAAAAAGGAGAAGTTGCTGGCGCCTTCCAGCGTCCGGGTACGGTCGGCGGCCTCGCACGCCAGTCGTCGAGCATCCTCGAGATGCCCGTCCGGTGAGGCGGAGGCGGCTGCTGCAGCGAGCGCCTGCACTTGCTCGACCGGGTTCCGCAGACTCCGTGCCAACTGCGCGCCGTCACCCTGCCGGCCGCCCGAAGAGGCCGCGCACCGTGTCCGCGAGCAGCTGCACTCCCGCGCCCGCTACGGCGGAGCCGATCCCTTCGGCGAAGACTGGGACTACTTCCTCGCCGCGAGCGTGGACGCCTCTCAGCAGGGCGACTTCTGGTCCAAGGCCAGATCCAACATCCTCGCTCAACTCCTCCTCGCCGCGGCCCTCGATGAGCGGCCGATCACCGACGTCATGCAGTGGCTGGCCTTCCCCGCCGACCGCACCCCGCTCGACATCCTCCGCAACCACCAATTCGCGGCCGTCGCCGCCCAGCTCAAGGGCACCGTGGAGGGACCGCCGGAAACCCGGGACGGCATTTACGAGACCGCCCGCCAGTACGCCGCCGCGCTGCTGAACAGCGAGATCGCCGCCTGGGTCACCCATGCTCGACCTGCGCCCGTGGTACCTGGAGCCCGGAGCGCAGGAGCTGTCGGCGGCGTACGCCCGCGCGTCGAAGGCGATCACCGGCCGCGCCGTGGCTAAGCACGCGCCGACGCAGGACGACTTCGGGCTGGCCACGTGATACTCGACCTCTTCGCGGGGCCGGGCGGCTGAAGCAGAGCACTGGGCGTCCTCGGCGTGCGCGACGTCGGTCTTGAATGGGACGAGGGGGCCTGCAAAACCCGCGCTGCTGCTGGGCAGGTGACGGTCCGGACCGACGTGGACCGCCGGCTGCGCGCCGAGGTGGAGCGGTTGCGCAGCTGTCGCCGCTGCCAGGGCTGCGCCCGGGGGGGCTGCTTTGGGTGTGGTGCTCATCCGACGCTGCTTACTTGCTTTGTACCGCGACGCACAGCCGTCGACCACGTGACCGTACGCGGCCGCGGGGAGCGAGCTGTGGTGCTTGATCAGCGAACTGGACCCTACCCGTTTTCGCACTGCGAACCGTGCCAGTCCAGGATGAGGACAGTGGCGTCGTCCCTGAGGTTTCCCCGACAGGCATCCAGTACCGCGGTGGTCAGGCTGCGCACGGCTTCCCTGGGATGTGAGGTGCGGGTGTCCCACACGAGGGATGCCAGGTCGACGGCTCCGGCGCCGCGTTCCTGCATGCCGTCAGTGAGCAGGATCAGACGGTCGCCGGGGAGAAGCTGGAGTTCCTGGACACGGTAGGAAGTGGGGGCTGCCACGCCGAAGGGGAGGTTGGCTGCGAGCTGGACCTCTTCGACCTCGGTGGCGCCTTTGCGTAGGCGCAGAGGCCGGGGATGCCCTGCGTTGACCAGTTCGCAGGTCCCCGTTGTGAGGCCGATGCACAGCAATTGGCCAGTGGCCAGGCCGCGGCTGTGGGTCAGCAGGGCGTCGTGGGCGTGTTGCGCCTGCTGGAGTGCGTCACAGCCGCTGCGGCGGGCGCCGCGCATAGCGCCGACCAGGAGCGTGGCGATCAGCGCGGAGTTGGTGTCGTGGCCCATGGCGTCGGTGATGGACAGATGCAGTGTGTCGCGATCGAGTGTGTAGTTGTAGGTGTCGCCGCCGATGTCGTCGGCCGGCACCAGCCCTGCCGCGAGGGTGAATTGGGGAGCCTCGCAGCAGGAGGCCGAGGGAAGCAGTTGGTGCTGGATCTCGGCGGCCAGGCTGGTCTGGGTGGTGCGCCGACCCGCGTGGTACAGGTCGGTGAAGCGGCGATCCGTGACGATGATGTAGGCCAGTGCGTGCGCCGCGTCTTCGATCTGCGCGAGCACGGTGTCGTCGGCGTTCTGCAGCGTAGCCTCCAGCAGACCAATGCAGTCGCCGCGGTTGGTCACCGGCGAGATCACGCGCCGCCCGCCCTGGCCGTCCGGTTCCACGTGCTGGCACTGGCTGCGCAGGACTGCGTCGTAGACGCTGCTCTCCAGGTCGATCCGCTCGGCAGCGCCCCCCATGTCATCCTCGGCCTGTGTGGTCAGGCGCAGCAGCCGCCGACCCACGAGGTCGACGAACAGGAACGACACACGCTCCGCCCCGAAGCGCTTGCGCAGGTCGTCCGCAAGTACCTCGACGGACTCCCCGGGCGGTGCCGCCTCAGCGGCGGCCAGAAGCTGCCCCAGTTCCAGATCCCCGCCACCCATGGCAACCTCCTATCGGTTGCCGCTCCTTCTTCCCCGGGTTCGTCCCTCGTCACCCACTACATGCATCACGCCCGCTCGCGGTTCTCTCCTCCGGCGGAGTTAGGCGACGCGTTGAGCCCGCCTGAGCTGCGGAACGGCGATGCGTTCCCTCAGCGGCCTCGTCCGCCGGCATTGCACCAGTTGCCTCGGGTTCGGGCGTTCTGATCAGGCTGATGTCTTCGGCTGAGGCTTGCCGCCCTCGGCGCGCAGTTGCTCGTTGATGCGCTGCGCCTCTTCGAGCTGGTCTTCGAGGATAACGATGCGGCAGGCGGCCTCTATGGCGGTGCCCTGGTCGACGAGTTCGCGGGCGCGGGCGGCGATGCGCAGCTGGTACCGGGAGTACCGGCGATGGCCGCCCTCGGAGCGCAGCGGGGTGATCAGGCGGTGTTCACCGAGGGCACGGAGGAAGGCAGGGGTGGTGCCGAGCATCTCGGCGGCCCGGCCCATGGTGTAGGCAGGGTAGTCGTCATCGTCGAGAGGGCCGACGGGACGGGAACCGGCAGGCGGCATAGACCTCTTCTTTCGGGGACGCGTCGGGGGGCCCGGGTGCCAGTACGGCACCCGGGCCCCGAGCTTTCAACACCATCTACCGGCGCGCACTGCGCCGGCCTTCTTTTTCCGCAGGTGCCGCCCGGGAGGGCGGGGTTGCGGGGATCGCGAATGCGTGACCGGGGACCACCTTCCAATCCGAGGCCTTGCGGTACCCGGGCGGACTGATTCCTCGCCCGGGCGATCCTGATGGCGTCCTGCTCCTTACCTTTCGATTACGCGGATACCGCGGGTGCTGCTCACAGCCCCGCTGGGGCCGTGTCCTTCTGGTCTACCTGCACAGCAGTTCGTGCCTGCTGTGCCCACTTCGACTTCTGGGTACGGAGACAACGCTAACCCCGCAGCGGCGGAATGTCTACTGCTGCCATGACAGTTTTTCTCCGTGGATGGCGCGTGTGCTTCTACCGCAGGTACACCAGGACGAGTGCCCACTCGAATGGCGGTCCCTCTTCCTGCACAGCAGTCCTCGGTGAGACCGGCCCGGTGCTCGCCCTCGCTGAACGGCCTCCCAAGCCGCGTACATCCACCGCCACACCCACACACGGAGGCGCGGATCAGGACCGCTCTCCGACGGGAGATGCTGTGAGACGTGGCCGCGCACGAGCCACGTTCAGCTGCACAAGGACGGGGCCGGTCCCGTACTTACGAGCATTGGTGACCAGCTCGCTGATCACCAGTTTGGGTCAGGCGCACGATCCGCTCAGAGACCCCAGCCGGGGGAGGCCAGCTGCATCCTGGGTGGGGAAACGGCGGCCCGGTGGCGGGCTGCGGCGATGCTGACTCCGCCACCGGCCATGGCGATCGTCATCTCCGGGGCACCGCCCTCCACCCGGTCCGGCACCGTTCCGTTCCTGTGCACCGTCGTGCCGGGGCAGGTACCAGGCCCGTCAGCATGTGTAGGTGCCAGGGCCATCCGGGTACCCCGCGCAGACGGCCTTCCGCCCGGAAGGTGCAAGGATGCCGACGTCGGCGACGGTTGTCGAGGAGAGCGTGTAAGGCATCGACAGGCCGCGAGAAGGCAACCAATTGTCGATCACGCGCGGCACCGGGAGCCGGCTACGGCTGGCAGCACCCAGTGCCTCCGTCGCACGCCTCTTCCAGATCGTCGGTCTCGATGACGTCATAGCCTGTCACCCCACTGTTCGCGACGCCTTGCACCCCTGGCCTCGGGGCCGTGGCGCCAGATAACGCCTGATGCCCGCCACGGTTGTGGCGGGCATCGGGCGGGGTGCGGACAGCCGGCTTTCAGCCGGTGGTGAGCAGGCCCTCTCGCAAGCGAGCGAGGCAGCGGGACAGGAGCCGGGAGACGTGCATCTGGGAGACGCCCAGGCGCCCGCCGATCTGGGCCTGGGTGAGTTCTTCCACGAAGCGCATGTGGATGATCTGCCGGTCGCGCTCATCCAGGTCAGCGATCAGCGGGGCCAGGGAGTGGAAGTCCTCCACCAACTCCAGGTCGGTGTCTTCGACGCCGATGAAGTCCTGGAGGACGCTCTCGCCGTCCTCGCTGCTGCCGATGGCGGCGTCCAGGGAGGAGGAGTTGTAGCCGTTCGCGGCCAGACGGGCCTCCATCACCTCGTCCTCGGGCAGGCTCATCAGCTCCGACAGTTCCTTGACCGTCGGTGTGCGGCCCAACCGGCTTCGCAGTTCTTCCGTGGCCCGGGCCAGCTGGACGCGGGCCTCCTGCAGCCGCCGGGGAACGTGCACGGCCCAGGTGGTGTCGCGGAAGAACCGCTTGATCTCCCCGACGACGTAGGGGATCACGAAGGAGGTGAACTCCACCTCGCGGGACAGCTCGAACCGGTCGATCGCCTTGATCAGGCCGATCATGCCGACCTGGACGATGTCCTCCATCTCCTCCGGTCCGCGGCTGCGGAAGCGGCCGGCCGCGTAGCGGACCAAGGACATGTTCATCTCGATCAGCGTGTTGCGCGCGTAGCTGTACTCGGGCGTGCCCTCCTCCAGCACTGCCAGCTGCTCGAAGAACAACCTGGAGAGTTCGCGGGCATCCTTGGGCGCCACCCGGGTGGGGTCGGCGACTTCGGGCAGCTCGGTGGTCTGCCTGTCCAGCGTGCTCATGAGCGCCATGTAGGTCCTCTCCCGGATTCGAACTCGTGCCACGGCCCGCTTCGGCTACCCCTTCATTTTCCACCCATGCCTGCCACCACGCGATCGAGGGGTAGGGCTGTGAGCTGGCACGTCTCCCCGCTGAGAGGCCACCCGCCCGGTCCGGCCGGAGAACCCGCCGGCGTTCCGGAATCGGCCTGGCGGCGCTCGTGCTGCGGGTGGAGCAGGGTTGCGACCGGAGCCGGGGCGGCGCCCCGTCGGCACAGGCCAGCCAGTAAGCGGGTCACTGGTGCAGTGGCGTCGGGGTCCTCGGATTGGGCCCCCGGTCGGGGGCGTCAGAGAGCGTACCAGTAGTGGCGTCGGCCGCCGACGGCGTGCCCCACGCAGCCGAGGAGGAGCAGGATGATCCCGATGACGAGCAGGATGATCCCGATCGTCCACAGAATGCCGACGTGCACAACGAACTCGGCGATGCCCAGGCCAGCGCGGTTGCACCGAGATACGAGCAGCTGACACAGCCCCACTGGTCGTTCCACCTCATCCAGCGACCAGCGCAGCACCGACGGCCGTACATCGGCCGCGACGGCGGCCCTCCCGCGAGAAAACGAGCGACTCAGGAATGTTAGAGAAATACCGTCACACGAACGCCAGGGCCCGCGACGTGCTGATGGCTTCCCTCGGCTGTCGGCCGTCGAGCCTGGCGGTCGCTCACCTGCTGGTCCAAGCGCTGACGCCGAGCGGATCGTCCGTCAGGGCCAAGCGGGCGGTGATGCGCTTACCGACCGGCTCCCGCGTGGCTTCAAAGCCCTGGCAGACTGCCATGACGATCTCCAGACCATGCTGCCCCACCCGGCCCACATCGGCGGCCCGAGCTACCGGCAGCACTGGATCGGAGTCCCACACCTGGACCTCCACCAGATCACCGGCGATCCGCAGATCCAGCAGGATCGGGCCGACGGCATACTTCTGCGCGTTGGTGACCAGTTCGCTCACCACCAGCTGCGTCACCTCCACAGCTCGCTGGGAGACCGCGATACCGTGCTCGGCGCGCATCCGGGTCAGGAAACCGGAAGCCGTGTGGCGGGCCTCGGCGATGCAGGGGCCCTGCCCGTCCAGAGCCACCGCGAGGCTCAGGAGAGCGCCGTGTGAGTGGGGCGTCATGCTGTCCTCGCCCCCCAAGGCCCGTTTCATCCGCACCGCCTCTACTACCTCATGCCTCCAGGCCCAGGTACCCGTGATCGGGCCGGACAACCCAGGGCGATCGGACTGTTGGCCGGGCCACACAGCGGCGGCGCCTCATACGATGCCGGGCATCGCTCAGGAAAAAATGCACGTCGTAGCCGAGATCGAGGAGGCTGAGTAAACCGCTGTGGAAACCGAGAACGGCACCGGCCCGAACCTCTGGAAGTCGTGTCCACCGCCACCGATGGCGTCACCGTCGTGACCGTGACCGGCGAGATCGACCACACCAGCACCGGCCCCCTCATCCAGGCTCTGGACCTCGGCGCTCTCGGCGCCAGGCCCCACGCCGTCGTCGACATGCGGCACGTGACCTTCATGGACTCCAGTGGTATCAACGTCCTGCTCGCCGCCCGCCTCAACCTCGCCTCGACAGGCGGCTGGCTGCGCCTGGCCGACGCACAAGACTCCGTGATGAGGATTGACATGCTGTCAAAGGGTCAGGATTGGACCGGTGGCGAGAGTCGTTGCTGCGGAGTCGGGAAGCCATCAATGCGGACGGTGAGGGTAGGCGGTAGTCACTTCAACCGTTCACACGAAAGTGGTGCCCTGTCATGGCCGAGTCCCAGGACGTCGTCGAGCTCATCCTTCAGGACCACCGGCGCATGGAAGATCTGTTCCGGCTGATGCGCAGCGTCGAAGCCGACCGGGCCGACGCGCTCCAGGAATTCGCGGACCTGCTGATCGCCCACGCACTGGCCGAGGAGGCCAAGGTCTATCCGGCCCTGAAGAGGTACAAGAACATCGACGACGAAGAGGTCGAGCACGGCGAGCATGAGCACGACGAGGGCAACAAGGCCCTTCTGAACCTCCTGGAGGTGGAGGAGGTCGGCTCCGAGGAGTGGGACTCCAAGCTGGAGGAACTGGTGGAAGCCGTCACCCACCACGCCGACGAGGAGGAACGCACCATCCTCAACGGCGCGCGCGAGAACGTGGCCATGGAGCGGCGAGAGGAACTGGGAGCGGCGTTCCGGGAGGAACGCGAGCGTCAGCTGAAAGCCGGCTGCGGTTCGGCCGACAACGTACGCCGTATCGTCACCTCCTGACCGCACCCCGTCGCGAGGCGTCCCGCGCCGGGCTCAGGCCCAGGCACCGGGTCCGCCTGCAAGGCCCGGCCCGGCGCGCCGTCCCCATCTGGGGAGGGTGAACGCGATGCCCAGGAACAGGGCGATTCCCGTCGGTCACCGCTGGCATGCACTTCGCGTCTGACAACTGGTCAAGCGGCCGACGGTCGGAGTCCTTCTGATAGGAGCTGGGCGGCGGGGGGAAGCTCTATGAGCATGAGGCTGATCAGCGAGCATGGCGGTGAGAAGCTGGGCGTTCGACCGTGGATGCGCTTCGGCGCCGTCGGTGTGGCCGTGACCACCGCTGCTGCGGTGGGAGGGCGAGCCGTCGATGCCGACAGCGCCTGGTACGGGTCGCTGCGCAAGCCTGGGTGGCAGCCGCCGTCGTGGGCGTTCGGTGTCGTCTGGACACCGCTGTACGCGACGATCGCCTACGCTGGCGGTCGCGCGCTGGGCGCCGCCGGTGACCGGCGCCGGCGCACGCGCCCGGCCGCGAGTCTCGCCATCAACCTCACCCTCAATGCCGGATGGAACTGGCTCTTCTTCAGCCTGCGCAGCCCCCAAGCCGGCCTGGTCGGCACTGTACTGATCGACCTCAGCAACGTGGAACTCATCCACCGCATGGCACGGACGAACTGGGCGGCAGCCAGAGCTCTGCTGCCCTACGCAGCCTGGTGCGGCTTCGCCACAGCCCTCAACGGCTCCATCGCCCGGCAGAACCCGAAGGCAACCGCGGTGGCGCGGCACTCACCGTGAAGAAGTTCGCGCTCCGGATCACCGCTGCCAGCTCACGTTGGGGCCGCTGTGTGCCGGGCAGACGGGACAAGAACCCGATGGTTGGCTGAAGGAGAGACCGTGGCGCAGGACTCATCCCTCAGGGCTGTCGGACGGGCGCGTTCGTTGCCGATCAGCAGCGGAGTGAGGGAGGCCAGGGACTGGACGCGTACGCACATGATCACACTCGGCTGGGACCGGACAGCACCTGATCTGGTGGACTCGGTCGTACTGACCGTCTCGGAGTTGGTCACCAACGCCCATGTCCACGCCCGCAGCGCCGCGCAGCTCATCCTCACCTGAGACGAGGAATGCCTGCACGTGACCGTGCATGACGCCT
The DNA here is from genome assembly GCF_040646295.1 of Streptomyces sp. NPDC046197. Classification (NCBI taxonomy): domain Bacteria; kingdom Bacillati; phylum Actinomycetota; class Actinomycetes; order Kitasatosporales; family Streptomycetaceae; genus Streptomyces; species Streptomyces sp. NPDC046197. The sequence goes on from NZ_JBEYZY010000043.1 coordinate 52,183, forward strand.
CAAGGCAGTTGCCCCAGCAACGCCACGCGGACGACGGCACCCTCGGGGGGGCGCGGGCTGCTCCTGGTCGACGCCCTCGCCGACGGCCGGCAGGTCCGCCGTTGCCCCCATGGCAAAGACATCACCGCCTGCTTCCAACCGCCCACCCCAGGCAGGCGACATAGGCGGAGCCAGGGATTGTCAGAGGCCGCCGCGCAGATTCCTTCAGCGCGTACCCATCCCGCCCCCGGCCGCACCACGTCTGCCATTTCCCCTTTGAGACTCGCCTGGTGCTTCTCGTGTGCGCAGTCGTCAGCCAAGCCCGTAGGGCCTGGCCGGTAACGGCCAGGCCCTACGAAGGGGTGGGTACGGGTCAGGTCACCATCGATACCAGCGGCCGCGGCCACCCCCGGCGCTCGTGGAGCGCATGACGAAGCCGAGTAGCCACAGAACCAGGACGGCGAGGGCCACCCACCAAAGGATCTTGACGGCAAAACCGGCACCGAACAGGACGAGTGCGAGAAGCAGAACGAGCAGCAAGGGAACCATGGTTATCGACCTCCTGAGCCGCCGTATGCCCCGCGAGTGTTCCTTCATTCCACAGCTGTGGCTCGTTTGTGCAGGGAGAGCCGGGGCACAGGCGGGTTACAGCGAAAACGGCACGTAAGTAATGAGGAGGCGCATTCCATGACTGCCGGTGAAAAGGCCAAGGCGAAGACCGAGCAGGCCGAGGGCAAGGCAAAGGAGGCCGCGGGAAGCGCCATCGGGAATGACCGCATGGCCGCCGAAGGACAGGCCGAAAAGAGCACGGGCGATGCCCGTGAGGCAAAGGAGAAGGCCAAGGACGCCTTCAGGCACTGACGACACCTCTGTTCTTCGAAGGGCCTTCCCGTGCATGCCCCGGGAAGGCCCTTCCAGGTGTCTCGGCGGAAGCGGTTGCACCCGCTGTCACTCGGCCCACCCAGGCTGCGCTGCCGCGTGCCGGGCGAGGGCCTCACCGGTCTGGGCACGCCTGACCCACGGTGGCACCTATGAAGCCCCGTGCACCGGCCCGCCAGGCCCCATGCCCGCCCACGATTCAAGACCATCGGCGCACGGAGGTGAGCGCCCGCGTACAGGCGATCTACGGGCTCCCCACGGCCGGTTGGGCGTCCTATTGGTCAACAACGGCCATTGTTGTGTCACTGCCCGGTGAGCACACCCCGTCCTCAGGAATGCGGGACGGCGTCGCTGTCGCAGCGGGTGGGAAAGATCTGGTCGAGGCCGACGATGCGCAGGGTGCGTAGCGTGTGAGTGGGTACGGCTGCGAGTGCGTCTCTCAGGCCCCGCCCACTGGTCCAATTTGACCCCGGATCCTCCACATTCCGCCCGCCGCCTTCACACACCGGTTTGCGATCGCAGTAGGTCAGTGCCTTATCGCTCGTGACTCTCCGGCGCCCCCTGCTTCCTGGCGCGCTTCTGGCAGGCCGGTCCACCTAGTGCCCCGGCAGGCAACGTTCGCCCCGTCGCGACGCCCGGCACGCACTCTCGCCGCACCGGCCGAAAGCCCAAGTACGTCCAGTACGAGG
>NZ_JBEYZY010000044.1:0-53553 GCF_040646295.1 Streptomyces sp. NPDC046197
CAGGGCATCGGCGACACCATCCGCGTCTCCTTGTCGGCGCCGCCGGCCGAGGAGGTGAAGGTCGGTATCCAGATCCTGGAGTCGCTGAATCTGCGACAGCGTGGTCTGGAGATCGTCTCGTGCCCGTCGTGCGGTCGGGCGCAGGTGGATGTGTACAAGCTGGCCGAGGAGGTCACGGCTGGTCTGACGGGGATGGAGGTCCCGCTGCGGGTGGCCGTGATGGGTTGTGTGGTCAATGGTCCGGGGGAGGCCCGTGAGGCCGATCTGGGGGTGGCCTCCGGCAACGGCAAGGGGCAGATCTTCGTCAAGGGTGAGGTCATCAAGACCGTCCCGGAGTCGAAGATCGTGGAGACCCTGATCGAGGAGGCCATGAAGCTCGCCGCGCAGATGGAGGCCGAGGGCGTGGCCTCCGGCGAGCCGTCGGTATCCGTCGGGGAGTGACCCAGGGACGATCTCCCGCCCGTGCGGGGCGTGTACGGCTCCCTGCAACACGGTCGAACGCGCCCTCACCGACAGTGACTTCACCACGTGCGCCGACAAAGGCCGGATACAGCCGTCCCCGCGTCCACGGCCGACCCCGGTGTCCCACCGAGCCGCTCCCCAGGGGGCGGCGCGGCCCGGATCGGGCAGGTACAGTGCGGAGATCAGCGAAACCCCCAGCGTGAGGCCGCGCACGTGTTGACCCAGACCACCTCACGGGTGCTCGAACCGAGCGACCTGGACGCCGCGCTCGCCGTCCTCGACCGCGAGCCGGTCGCGAACGCCTTCGTGACGTCCCGGGTGCAGGTCGCCGGTCTGGACCCGTGGCGGCTCGGTGGCGAGATGTGGGGCTGGTACGAGGGCGGCATGCTGACGTCCCTGTGCTACGCGGGCGCCAACCTGGTCCCGATCTGCGCCACCCCCCGCGCGGTGCGCGCCTTCGCCGACCGGGCCCGGCGTGGCGGCCGTCGCTGTTCCTCCATCGTCGGCCCCGCCGAGTCCACCGCCGCGCTGTGGCAACTCCTCGAACCCAGCTGGGGCCCCGCCCGCGACGTGCGCGCCCACCAGCCGCTGATGGTCACCGACCGCATGCCCGCCGACATCGCCCCGGATCCCTTCGTCCGCCGCATCCGCAAGGACGAGATGGAGACGATCATCCCGGCCTGCGTGGCGATGTTCACCGAGGAGGTCGGCGTCTCCCCGCTCGCCGGTGACGGCGGCCTGCTCTACCAGGCCCGCGTCGCCGAACTCGTCGGCTCCGGCCGCTCCTTCGCCCGCCTCGACGAGCAGGGCAAGGTGATGTTCAAGGCGGAGATCGGCGCGGCGACCGCCCTGGCCTGCCAGATCCAGGGGGTATGGGTGGCACCGGAGTACCGGGGCACGGGACTTGCGGCACCGGGCATGGCGGCCGTCCTGCGGTACGCGCTGGCCGACGTGGCCCCGATGGTGAGTCTGTACGTGAACGACTTCAACACCCCGGCCCGGCGGACCTACCAGCGGGTGGGTTTCCAGGAGGTCGGCGCCTTCATGAGCGTGCTGTTCTAGTGCCCCGGCAGGCAGCGTTCGCCCCGTCGCGGCGCCCGGCACTCCCCCAAGCTCTTCGAGCAGGGGGGACCCCCACTCGCCGCACCGGCCGAAAGCCCAAGTACGTCCAGTACGAGGACTTCCGGCCGGCACGCCGAGAGCACGCTCCCCCAGGCTCTCGGCTTCGCCCGAGCAGGGGGGACCCCCATGACGTCACTCCTTGACGGGCGAACGTTGCCTTCCGGGGCACTAGCCCTGCTCCACTGTGCTGTTCTGAGGCTGGTGCGAGCCGGGTAGTCTCCCCGGCATGCCCAGTTTCCCCGGTCACGGACCCCGCCGCCCCGACGACGTCGTGATCGGTCCGCTCGACCTCCCGGCGCACGTCGACGAGGCTCTCGCCGTCCAGGCCGTGGCATTCGGCCTCGGCGCCGACGAGGTCGCCGTAAGGCGTCAGATCGTCCTGCGCCACATGACCTACCCCGGGGCCCGGGCGCTGGGCGCCACCACGGCCCGCGGCCTGCTCGTCGGCTTCGTCTACGGCATGCCCAACGACCGCACCCACTGGTGGTCGACCGTCGTCGAGCCCTACCTGCGCGCCCGCGGCCAGGACGCCTGGCTCGACGACTCCTTCGTGATCACCGAACTGCACGTCCACCCCCACTACCAGAACCGCGGCATCGGGCGCGCCCTGATCACCACCATCACCGACGGCGCCGCCGAGCCCCGCTCGATCCTCTCCGCCATCGACACCGACAGCCCGGCCCGCGGTCTGTACCACTCCCTCGGATACGAGGATCTGGCCCGGCAGGTCCTCTTCCCCAGCGCGCCCAGGCCGTACGCCGTGATGGGCGCCCCACTCCCGCTGCGTCGCCGATAGCCGATATCCGATTTCCACCGGCACGGCAAGCCCGGCTAACCTCCTAGCCATCACCCTCCCCCACTCCCGGGTTCGCTCGAGCGGGGGACCCCCATCGGCAGGAGTACGAGAACCATGGCGAACGCACCGGTCCAGCGCATGTCCCAGTTGATGGCGAAGACGCTGCGCGACGACCCGGCGGACGCGGAGGTCCTCAGCCACAAGCTGCTCGTCCGCGCCGGCTATGTCCGCCGCACCGCCGCCGGTGTGTGGACGTGGCTGCCGCTCGGCAAGAGGGTCCTCGCCAACGTGGAGCGGATCGTCCGCGAGGAGATGGACGCCATCGGCGCCCAGGAGGTGCTGCTGCCCGCCCTGCTGCCGCGCGAGCCCTACGAGGCCACCGGCCGCTGGGACGAGTACGGCCCCGAGCTGTTCCGCCTCAAGGACCGCAAGGGCGGCGACTACCTGCTCGGCCCCACCCACGAGGAGATCTTCACCCTGCTGGTGAAGGACCAGGCGTCCTCCTACAAGGACCTGCCGGTCATCCTCTACCAGATCCAGACCAAGTTCCGTGACGAGGCCCGGCCCCGCGCGGGCATCCTGCGCGGCCGCGAGTTCCTGATGAAGGACTCCTACTCCTTCGACCTCGCCGACGAGGGCCTCGCCGAGTCCTACGCCCTGCATCGCCAGGCCTACCAGCGCATCTTCGACCGCCTCGGCCTCGACTACCGCATCTGCGCCGCCACCGCGGGCGCGATGGGCGGCTCCAAGTCCGAGGAGTTCCTCGCCCCCGCGGGTGCCGGCGAGGACACCTTCGCGGACTGCCCGAACTGCGACTTCGCCGCCAACACGGAGGCGATCACGTACGAGCTCAAGCCGGTCGACGCCTCCGCCGTCCCGGCGGCCGAGGAGATCCCGACCCCGGACACCCCCACCATCGAGACCCTCGCCGCCTCTCTCGGCGTCCCGGCCTCCGCCACGCTGAAGAACCTCCTCGTCAAGGTCGACGGCGAGATCGTCGCCGTCGGCGTGCCCGGCGACCGCGAGGTCGACATGGACAAGGTCGAGGCGCACTTCGCACCGGCCACCGTCGAGATGGTCACCGAGGAGGACTTCGCCACCCGGCCGGACCTGGTCCGCGGCTACGTCGGCCCGCAGGGTCTGGAGAAGGTCCGCTGCATCGCCGACCCGCGGGTGGCCCCCGGCACCTCCTGGATCACCGGTGCGAACAAGGAGCACACGCACGCCAGGAACGTGGTCGCCGGCCGTGACTTCGAGGTCGACGAGTACGTGGACGTCGTGGTGGTGCAGGAGGGCGACCCCTGCCCGAAGTGCGGCACCGGCCTGAAGCTCGACCGCGCCATTGAGATCGGCCACATCTTCCAGCTCGGCCGGAAGTACACCGACGCCCTCAAGCTCGACGTCCTCGGCCAGAACGGCAAGCCGGTCCGCGTGACCATGGGCTCCTACGGCATCGGTGTCTCGCGGGCGGTCGCCGCCCTCGCCGAGCAGCACGCGGACGAGCAGGGTCTGGTCTGGCCCAAGGAGGTCGCACCGGCCGACGTGCACGTGGTCGCCGCGGGCAAGGCGCTGCAGACGGAGCTGGCCCTCGACCTGTCGCAGAAGCTCGCTGCGGCCGGGGTCCGCGTCCTGGTGGACGACCGGGCCGGCGTCTCACCGGGGGTGAAGTTCACGGACGCCGAGCTCATCGGCGTACCGCAGATCCTGGTCGCCGGGCGGCGCGCGGGCGAGGGCGTGGTCGAGCTGAAGGACCGCAGGACCGGCGAGCGCGAGGAGCTGACGGTGGACGAGGCGATCACCCGCCTCACCACCGCCTGATCCGCCCTTCTCACCACCAGCCGTCCGGCCGCCGGTCACCGACCGGCGGCCGGCGACGGTTTGCCGCACCCGCAGGTCAGAGCCAGGTGGCGAACTCCAGCAGCAGTTCCGCGTCCCGCGGCCGGCCCACCCGGCGCGCCCGCACCCCGGACTCCACGGCCCGGAACAGCGTCCACCCGCGCAGCCGCTCCTGGTCCACCTCCAGCGACTCCGCCAGGCGCTTGATCCGCCGACGGGTCGTGGCGGCGCCGGACGGCGAGGCGATCAGGTCCTCCACCCGGTCGCGGACCAGCCGGGCCAGGTCGAAGGCACCCTCGCCGACCACCGGGTCGGGGCCCACGGCCAGCCACGGCATCCGGTCCCCGGCCAGCACCTTGCTCTGCCGGAACGTGCCGTGCAGCAGCCGCTCCTCGGGTGGCGCGGCCAGCAGCTCCTCGCGGGCCGCGAGCGCCGCGTTCACCAGCGGGGCCACCTCGGCGTCGGTCCGGGCGCTCGCCCGCATCGCCTCGGCCTGCCGCCCGGTCCGCTCGGCGACGGTTTCGAACCGGTGGGCGTCGTCGTCACCGGGCGGCTCGACCCACAGCCGCCGCAGTGTGCCCGCCGCCTCCAGCAGCGCCTTCGCCTCGGGCAGCGACCGTACCGACATCTCCGGATGCAGCCGCTCCAGCAGCAGCGCGCCCTCGATCGACGGGGGTTCCAGGAGCTGGACGGCACCTCGCCCGCCCCAGTGCGCCAGCGCCGCCCGCTCGCTCTCCGGGCGGGCCCGCGGCGGGGCCAGTTTCAGGACGGCCGGGGTCCCGTCCGCCGTCCGCACCAGCACGACCAGGCTGCTGCGCCCGCCGGGCACCTGCACCCGCTCGACGGTCAACTCGCGTAGCGCGACGGCCTGCTGCGCCAGCTCGGGCAGCTTCTCCAACCAGTCGTCACCGCCCGGTGCCGTCTCACCGAGTGCCCGCACCAGACGTTGCGGCGGTTCGAAAGCCATGCGCGAGTGGTTCCTTCCTGGACGTGTTTGCTGTCACCGTGCGCCGAGGGCGCCTCCTGTGTCCGTCCTGCGCCGTGACGAGTCCTGTCCCTCCGCTCACTTCACGCTGTCGGTGTTGATGTCGCTGTCAGTGTCGCTGTCGGTGACGTCGTCGGAGCCGGTGTCGGCGCCGCCGAGGCAGTGCCGGTTCCGGCCCGCTCGGCGAGACCAGGGAAGGCTACGCTCTCCCCGCGCCAGCGCACCGCGCGGACCGCCGCCTCCCGCAGCGCCCCGGCGGCCTCGCGCCGCCGCCCGCCGTCGGTCGCCCGCACCAGGTCGGAGTACACCCCGGCCACGCGTTCCTCCAGCTCCGCGGCGAACCGGACCGCAGCGGCGGAGTCCGGCACCGGGAAGGGCAGCGCGTACGCCGCCGCCGAGGCCACCGGCCGGGCCCCCAGATCCCGTACCTCGCGGACGAGCGCGTCCCGCCGCGCCCGGTGGGCGTCGTACGCCGCCTGTGCCTCGGCGCGCCGCCGCTCATCGACCCGCCCACCGACGACCCCGTAGCCGTAGACGGCCGCGTGCTCCGCCGCGAGCGCCGCCTGGACGGCCTGGAGGCGCCGGTCCGTCGCCGCTTCCGTCGCCCCGCTCACTGGTCGCCCCCCGTCAGCAGGTAGGCGTGCGCCGCCCCGGCCGCCGCCACCGAGGCCAGCAGCCGGGCCAGCTCGCCCGGCACCTGGAGCAGCGCGTCGATCCGCCGGTCCGCGAGCGCCCGCTCGGCGTCGGCGAGACCGGCCAGGGCGTCCTTCTCGTCCCCGGGAACGGCGAGGGACGGCACGCCGGCAGCCGGCACCCCGCCCGCCCCCGGCGATGCCCCGGACCCCGCGGGCGCACCGGACCCGGCCTGCACACCGACAGTGCTGCCGAACGCCTCCCGATGTGCCACCACCTCTGCCCGCAGCGGCCGCAGCCGCTGCGCGAGCGCCGGGTGCGCGGCGATCACCGCGTCGTAGTGCTCCAGCAACTCCTGGCTGTCCCCGGCCGCAAGCGCGCGTGCCCGCTCGGACGGCGACGGGCTGCCGCTGGTACCCGCGTCGTCGGAACGTCCTGATCCGTCTGATCCGGCGGAGCAGCCCACCAGCAGCGCGGCGCCCGCGGCCGAGGCGAGCAGGCTCCGTCTGCGGGGTCCCGCGGGGACGCGCGGGGGCGGGGGGAACGGCACGGCAGTCGTCCTCGGGGGGAGTGCGAACGAGACGGAGTGCGAACGAGACCAGCGGGCCGGCAGCGCGGCTCGCGGTGATCACCGTACCCGCGCGCCCGCCGGGCATCACTCAGCGGCACCACCTCTGCGCAGGTGGACGGCAACACCCCCTGGGACCGGATACCCTTTGACCAGACACGCGACCCATCCCACAACAGCACACGCGGCCGAGGAGTCACCCGGATGAGCACCACCCAGAGCGAGAGGCTGCGGGAACTGCTGGAACCGCTCGTCGCCTCCCAGGGCCTGGATCTCGAAGAGATCGCCGTGGACTCGGTCGGACGCAAACGTGTGCTGCGCGTCGTCGTCGACTCCGACACCGGAGCGGACCTGGACCGGATCGCCGATGTGAGCCGTGCGCTCTCGGCGAGGCTCGACGAGACGGACGCGATGGGCGAGGGGGAGTACACCCTGGAGGTCGGCACCCCGGGCGCCGAGCGCCTCCTCGAGGAACACCGGCACTATGTGCGCGCCACGGGCCGGCTGGTGAAGTTCCAGCTGACCGAGGGCGGTGAGCTGGTGGCCAGGATCCTGAAGGTCGACGACGAAGGCCTCGACCTCGAAGTGCCCGGAGTCAAGGGCCGCAAGGCCACGACCCGCAGACTCGGCTTCCCGGACGTCGTGAAGGCGCGCGTGCAGGTCGAGTTCGGCCGCAAGGCCGACGACAACACAGGCATGAAGGAAGAGGAGGAGGCGTAGCCGTGGACATCGACATGAGTGCCCTGCGGGGCTTGGTTCGGGAGAAGGAGATCTCCTTCGACCTGCTGGTCGAGGCGATCGAGTCGGCCCTCCTCATCGCCTACCACCGCACCGAGGGAAGCCGCCGCCACGCGCGCGTGGAGCTCAACCGGGAGACCGGGCATGTGACCGTGTGGGCGAAGGAGGACCCCGAGGACCTCGAAGAGGGCCAGGAGCCCCGCGAGTTCGACGACACCCCGTCCGGCTTCGGCCGTATCGCCGCCACCACCGCCAAGCAGGTCATCCTGCAGCGGCTGCGCGACGCCGAGGACGACGCGACGCTCGGCGAGTACGCCGGGCGTGAGGGCGACATCGTCACCGGTGTGGTGCAGCAGGGCCGTGACCCGAAGAACGTGCTCGTCGACATCGGCAAGCTGGAGGCCATCCTGCCGGTGCAGGAGCAGGTTCCGGGCGAGACCTACCCGCACGGCATGCGCCTTCGCTCGTACGTCGTACGGGTGGCCAAGGGCGTCCGCGGACCGTCCGTGACGCTGTCCCGGACGCACCCCAGTCTGGTGAAGAAGCTCTTCGCCCTGGAGGTGCCCGAGATCGCCGACGGCTCGGTCGAGATCGCGGCGATCGCCCGTGAGGCCGGTCACCGCACCAAGATCGCCGTGAGGTCCACCCGTTCGGGCCTGAACGCCAAGGGAGCCTGCATCGGCCCCATGGGCGGCCGGGTGCGCAACGTCATGGGCGAGCTGAACGGCGAGAAGATCGACATCGTCGACTGGTCGGACGACCCCGCGGAGATGGTGGCCAACGCGCTGTCGCCGGCCCGTGTCTCCAAGGTGGAGGTCGTGGACATGGCGACCCGGTCGGCCCGGGTGACGGTGCCGGACTACCAGCTGTCACTGGCGATCGGCAAGGAGGGCCAGAACGCCCGCCTCGCGGCCAGGCTCACCGGCTGGCGGATCGACATCCGCCCGGACACCGAGCAGGTCTCCGAAGAATAGGACCACCCGGGGGATCACCCGGGAGTGGGAATAGATCTGAGCCGCAGGTCGCTCAGATCACGACAGTTCTGTGCCCAGCATGTGTTCGATCTTTGCCCCAAAGGGGTGAGGTCGACACGGGGAGGTAGACTTAGGAGTGTCTGGCCGGACGCGTGCCCGCGTATGCCCTGAACGCATCTGTGTGGGGTGCCGGGAGCGAGCGGCCAAGATCGAACTGTTGCGGACCGTGGCGGTCGAGGGCGAGTGCGTCCCCGATCCTCGCGGTACGCTGCCCGGCCGGGGTGCCTATGTGCACCCCGCCCCGGTCTGTCTTGACCAGGCGGTGCGCCGCCGGGCGTTTCCGCGGGCGCTCCGCGTCCCGGGACCGCTCGACGTAAAGGCGTTGCGCCACTACGTCGAGCAGGCAGATGGTTGCCGAAGCAGCGCCGCCCGCTTGCCGGGCGGTGCTGAGCAGGCAACACGGTAAGCAAGACATGTCGTACGGAACCCCCCCGTGCGGCCTGGTACCTCGCGAGTCGAAAGCAGGTCGAGATTGCGATGAGCACTCGATGAGTACGCGATGAGTACGCCCATGAACTAGCGACGGTCCGGCCGCAACCCGGACCTCAAAGGAGCGAAGTGGCTAAGGTCCGGGTCTACGAACTCGCCAAGGAGTTCGGTGTCGAGAGCAAGGTCGTCATGGCCAAGCTCCAGGAACTCGGTGAATTCGTCCGTTCGGCGTCCTCGACGATCGAGGCGCCCGTAGTACGCAAGCTGACTGACGCCTTCCAGCAGGGCAACGGCAGCGGCAAGTCCGCCGCGCGCCCGGCCGCCCCGAAGAAGGCCGCCCCCAAGCCCGCCGCGCCCTCCCCGGTGCAGGCGGCTCGTCCGGCTGCCCCGAAGCCGCCGGCCGCCCCCAAGCCTGCCGCGGCCCAGCAGCCCGCGGCTCCGTCGGCTCCGGCCGCCGGCCCGCGTCCGGTGCCGGGTCCGAAGCCCGCACCGCGTCCGGCCCCCGCGGCGCCCGCCACGCCGGAGTTCACCGCTCCGCCGTCGGCTCCGTCTCCGGCCGCCCCGAAGCCCGGCGTCCGTCCCGGCGCCCCCAAGCCCGGCGGCCGCCCCGGCGGTCCCGGTCAGGGCCAGGCCTCGCGTCCGGGCCAGGGTGCTCCGCGCTCCGGCGGCCAGGCCGCGCGTCCGGGTGGCCGTCCGGCCGGCCCGCGTCCGGGCAACAACCCCTTCACCTCCGGTGGCTCCACCGGCATGGCGCGCCCGCATGCGCCCCGCCCGCAGGGCGCCCGTCCGGGCGGTCCCGGTGCTCCCGGCGCCGGTCCCCGTCCGCAGGCGCCCGGCGCCCAGGGCGGCGGTCCGCGTCCCCAGGCTCCGGGCGGTTCGCGTCCTAGCCCGGGCTCGATGCCCCGTCCGCAGGGCGGTCCGCGTCCCGGCCCGGCCGGTCCGCGTCCCAACCCCGGCATGATGCCGCAACGTCCCGCTGCCGGTCCGCGTCCCGGACCCGGCGGTGGCGGCCGAGGCCCGGCCGGCGCCGGTCGTCCCGGTGGCGGCGGTGGCGGTCGTCCGGGCGGCGGCGGCTTCGCCGGTCGTCCCGGTGGCGGCGGTGGCGGTCGTCCGGGCGGCGGCGGCTTCGCCGGTCGTCCCGGTGGCGGCGGCCCCGGCGGCGGTGGCGGCGGCTTCGGTGGCGGCGGTGGCCGTCCCGGCTTCGGCGGCCGTCCGGGTGGTCCCGGTGGCCGTGGTGGCACGCAGGGCGCCTTCGGCCGTCCCGGCGGTCCGGCGCGTCGCGGCCGCAAGTCGAAGCGGCAGCGCCGTCAGGAGTACGAGGCCATGCAGGCCCCGTCGGTCGGCGGTGTGATGCTGCCTCGCGGCAACGGCGAGACCATTCGCCTGTCGCGCGGTGCGTCGCTCACCGACTTCGCGGAGAAGATCAACGCCAACCCGGCGTCCCTCGTCGCGGTCATGATGAACCTGGGCGAGATGGTCACGGCCACGCAGTCCGTCTCCGACGAGACGCTGCAGCTCCTCGCCGGCGAGATGAACTACGCGGTTCAGATCGTCAGCCCCGAGGAGGAGGACCGCGAGCTGCTCGAGTCCTTCGACATCGAGTTCGGCGAGGACGAGGGCGACGAGGAGGACCTGGTGGTCCGTCCGCCGGTCGTCACCGTCATGGGTCACGTCGACCACGGAAAGACCCGACTGCTCGACGCCATCCGCAAGACCAACGTCATCGCGGGCGAGGCCGGCGGCATCACCCAGCACATCGGTGCCTACCAGGTCGCGACCGAGGTCAACGACGAAGAGCGCAAGATCACCTTCATCGACACCCCGGGTCACGAGGCGTTCACCGCCATGCGTGCCCGTGGTGCGAAGTCGACCGACATCGCGATCCTGGTCGTCGCGGCCAACGACGGCGTCATGCCGCAGACGGTCGAGGCGCTCAACCACGCCAAGGCGGCCGACGTCCCGATCGTGGTCGCGGTCAACAAGATCGACGTCGAGGGTGCCGACCCGACCAAGGTGCGCGGTCAGCTGACCGAGTACGGCCTGGTGGCCGAGGAGTACGGCGGCGACACGATGTTCGTCGACATCTCCGCCAAGCAGGGTCTGCACATCGACTCGCTGCTGGAAGCGGTCATCCTGACCGCCGACGCCTCGCTCGACCTGCGGGCCAACCCGCACCAGGACGCGCAGGGCATCTCGATCGAGTCCCGTCTCGACCGCGGCCGTGGTGCCGTGGCGACGGTCCTCGTCCAGCGAGGCACGCTGCGGGTCGGCGACACGATGGTCGTGGGCGACGCCTACGGTCGCGTCCGCGCCATGCTCGACGACAACGGCAACAACGTGGCCGAGGCCGGCCCGTCGACGCCGGTCCAGGTCCTGGGCCTGACCAACGTCCCGGGTGCGGGCGACAACTTCCTGGTGGTCGACGAGGACCGTACGGCCCGTCAGATCGCCGAGAAGCGCGCCGCCCGCGAGCGCAACGCCGCGTTCGCCAAGCGCACGCGCCGCGTCTCCCTCGAGGACCTGGACAAGGTGCTCAAGGCCGGCGAGGTCCAGCAGCTCAACCTCATCATCAAGGGTGACGCTTCTGGTTCCGTCGAGGCGCTCGAGTCCTCCCTGCTCCAGCTGGACGTCGGCGAAGAGGTCGACATCCGCGTCCTGCACCGCGGCGTCGGTGCGGTCACGGAGTCGGACATCGACCTGGCGATGGGCTCGGACGCCATCGTGATCGGCTTCAACGTGCGCGCCGCCGGGCGTGCCGCGCAGATGGCCGAGCGTGAGGGCGTGGACGTCCGGTACTACTCGGTCATCTACCAGGCGATCGAGGAGATCGAGGCGGCCCTCAAGGGCATGCTCAAGCCGGAGTACGAGGAGGTCGAGCTCGGCACGGCGGAAATCCGCGAGGTCTTCCGTTCGTCCAAGCTGGGCAACATCGCGGGTGTGCTCATCCGCTCCGGCGAGGTCCGCCGCAACAGCAAGGCGCGCCTCATCCGCGACGGCAAGGTCATCGCGGAGAACCTCAACATCGAGGGTCTGCGTCGCTTCAAGGACGACGTCACCGAGATCCGCGAAGGCTACGAGGGTGGTATCAACCTCGGAAACTTCAACGACATCAAGGTCGACGACGTCATCGCGACGTACGAGATGCGCGAGAAGCCGCGGGCGTAACGCCCACGGCCGCCGCCGGCCGACGGGACCACGTCCCGTCGGCCGGCTCGCCGTCCTCCCGGGGGCCGCTGCCCCCGACCCCCGTGTCGGCCCGAACGCCCTCGTCCTCGATCACCGGACGGGTCGGCTGAGACGGCCGCCAGAAGCCTGGAGGGCGGCGTCCGCCTCCGGCAGGGGCCTCGCCCCGCACCTCGCGGGGCGAGGCCCCTTCGGCTGCAGCCCGAATCCGCCGAGGTCCGCAGGGGTGCAGCCCCCGCAGGGGCCTGAGGCGGAGCCTGCGAGGGATGCAACGAAGTCCGGGCCCCGGGTGGACTCTGTGAGGGGTGCAGGGGGCGCAGCCCCCGCCGGGGTCCGGGGCGGAGCCCCAGGGCTGGGCACCTCTTGGCCTGCCGAGTCGGGTGGTGGGCGGGCACAGGAAACCCCGTCGAGCCACCGGCAGGGTTCGCGGTACCGTTCTTGATGTCCCTGCCCCACACCGACGGCAGGGCCATCGACCCCGCACCGGCGGGCAACCCGGTTACACACATGTACGTGGGGACTCTGTCCTTCGACCTCCTCCTCGGCGACGTCCACTCGCTGAAGGAGAAGCGCTCCGTCGTCCGCCCGATCGTCGCCGAGCTCCAGCGCAGATTTGCGGTGAGCGCGGCCGAGGTGGACCACACGAACCTCCACCGGCGGGCCCTCATCGGCCTCGCCGTGGTCTCCGGCGACGCGGCGCACCTGACCGACGTACTGGACCGCTGCGAGCGGCTGGTCGCGGGCCGCCCGGAGGTGGAGCTGCTGTCCGTCAGGCGGCGCTTCCACGGTGAAGACGACTGACGACCCATAGCCACAGAACGCAGAAGAAGAAAGAACGGGAGACGGACCAGTGGCCGACAACGCGCGGGCGAAAAAGCTGGCGGACCTCATCCGAGAGGTGGTGGCCCAGAAGCTGCAGCGCGGGATCAAGGACCCGCGGCTCGGCTCGCACGTCACCATCACGGACACCCGGGTCACGGGTGACCTGCGGGAGGCGACCGTCTTCTACACGGTCTACGGGGACGACGAGGAGCGGAAGGCCGCGGCCGCCGGTCTGGAGAGCGCCAAGGGCATCCTGCGCTCCGAGGTCGGCCGCGCGGCGGGCGTGAAGTTCACGCCGACCCTCACCTTCGTCGCGGACGCCCTCCCGGACACCGCCCGGAACATCGAGGACCTCCTCGACAAGGCGCGCGCCTCCGACGCCAAGGTGCGTGAGGCGTCCGCGGGCGCCGCCTACGCCGGCGACGCGGACCCGTACCGCAAGCCGGGCTCCGAAGACGAGGCCGACGAGACGGACGACACCGCCGAATGACCAGCAAGCCCACCCCGCCCGACGGCCTCGTCATCGTCGACAAGCCGTCGGGCTTCACTTCGCACGACGTGGTCGCCAAGATGCGCGGGATCGCCAGGACCCGCCGCGTCGGCCACGCCGGCACCCTCGACCCCATGGCGACCGGCGTCCTCGTCCTCGGCGTGGAGAAGGCCACCAAGCTCCTCGGCCACCTCGCGCTGACCGAGAAGGAGTACCTCGGCACCATCCGGCTCGGACAGACCACGATCACGGACGACGCCGAGGGGGAGATCACTTCCTCCACGGATGCCTCCAAGGTCGCCCGCGACGCCGTCGACACCGGTATCGCCAAGCTGACCGGCGACATCATGCAGGTGCCGTCCAAGGTCAGCGCCATCAAGATCGACGGCGTACGGTCGTACAAGCGGGCCCGGGAGGGCGAGGAATTCGAGATCCCGGCCCGGCCCGTCACCGTCTCCTCCTTCGAGGTGTACGACGTCCGGGACGCCGTGGCCGAGGACGGCACCCCCGTGCTCGACCTGGTGGTCTCGGTGGTGTGCTCCTCCGGCACCTACATCCGTGCCCTGGCCCGCGACCTCGGCGCCGACCTCGGCGTCGGCGGTCATCTCACGGCGCTGCGCCGCACCCGCGTCGGCCCGTACAAACTGGACTCCGCGAAGTCGTTGGAGCAGCTCCAGCAGGAGCTGACCGTGATGCCGATCGCGCAGGCGGCCGCGGCCGCGTTCCCCCGCTGGGACGTGGATGCCCGGCGCGCCCGGCTGCTCACCAACGGTGTCCGGCTGGACATGCCCGAGGAGTACGCGGGCGCCGGGCCGGTGGCCGTCTTCGACCCCGAGCAGCGCTTCCTCGCACTCGTGGAGGAGCACCGGGGCAAGGCCAGGAGCCTGGCCGTCTTCGCCTGAGGGAAACTGCGGCAGGAGGCGGAAGGCTGCGGCAGGGCGGCGCGGGAGCGCGTCACATCTGCCCGTGGAGCGGCGGTCACGGGGTGTTTCTCAGCCGCCGCTCCACGGTCCCCCCTCGGTTCCCCCACCCCTAGGGTCTATCCAGCCGCCCTGGCCTATTCACCCGACCGTGCGGGCGCTCGGAGTGAACCGAGGGGGTGCAAGGGGGCGCTTTCCCCGCGCGATCTGTCCCGCTGATCATCGTGCGCCTACCGTCGGGGCAGGCACAGATGTACGGCGGGGAGGTTCGACCATGGCGGGACGGAGCACCCGGGCGACCAGGACCCACCGCCGGATGCCGGACGGCGCGGACGAGGCCCACGAGAGTGGTGGGTCAGACGAGGGGGACGGCGAAGCCGGCCCTGCCGCCGGGACCGGCGGAGCCGGAGCGGCCCTCGGGGCCACCGAGGCCGGCGCGGCACCTGAGGCCGGGCAGGCCCCCGGGCCCCGTACCGGCCGGCACGCGGTCCGGGCGGTACGGAGAGGTCCGGATGCGGCCGACACGGCCCGGAAGCGGGCCGCCGAGGACCGCGACCGCGCCCTGGACGCATCCCTGGTGGCGATCCGCGACCTGGCCGGACGGCTCCGCGGCACCGGCTTCGCCGTCGACCACCACGGCACGGTGATCACCAGCCATGAGGTCGTCGACGGACTCTCCCGCCTCGTGCTGCACCCGCCCGGCGACGCCGACCGGACCTGCGTGGTGAGCGCGGACGAGGTGACCGGGCTGCCCGGTCTCGGCCTGGCTCTGGTGCGGAGCGCGGGACTCGGACTGGATCCGCTTCCGCTGACCGTGCGGGACCGGGTCGAGACGGGGACGTACGTCCGGATCATGGCCGGCTGCTGGCGCGAGGCCCGGGTGCTGGGCACCACCTGCGTGACGTACACGGCCACCGACCGCTTCCA
Source organism: Streptomyces sp. NPDC046197 (assembly GCF_040646295.1). Taxonomy (NCBI): domain Bacteria; kingdom Bacillati; phylum Actinomycetota; class Actinomycetes; order Kitasatosporales; family Streptomycetaceae; genus Streptomyces; species Streptomyces sp. NPDC046197. The sequence continues at coordinate 14,946 of NZ_JBEYZY010000044.1, forward strand.
TCTCGTCGACGGCGTACTGGAGTTGGCGATCGGCACGGCGGGCCGCGACGCGCTCCGGCCGGGCGGCGGGGCGGCCGGGGGACCGGTGCTCGACGCCGCGACCGGAGCGGTGGTCGCCGTCCTCGGCACCGCTCTCCAGGCCGGCCACCGGGACACCGGGTTCGCCGTACCGCTGCTGCCCCGTCTCGGCCTGGCGCGAGCAGCGACGACTGCCGACGCCGAGGGCCCGCTCGCCGAGCTGCTCGCCCGCAACGCGGCCACCGCTCCCGCCTACGGCCCCGACCTGAACCTGGCGGGCCTCCTCGAACTCACCGCCACCTCGGTGGCCCAGGACGGCCCCCCGGAAGCACTGGTGACCCAGCCGTCGGCAGATCCTGGCCGGCCCAGGGGCGGCGGGCCGTCGGCGCATCCGGGCCCGAAGACGGTGGCCGGGGGCTTCGAGCAGACCGCCGACCCCACCGCGCAGGACACGGCCGCGGGCCTCGCACCAGCCGTGGTCCCGGTCGAACGCGCCGATGTCGTAAGGGAGTTCGTGAGGTTCGTGAACAGCGAGGCCGTCGTCCTCGGCCTCGTCGGTGCCCCCGGTACGGGGCGTACGACGGAGCTCGCCGCGCTCGCCGCCCGCCGCACCCGTGGGTCCGCACCCGCGCCCACTCTGTGGCTGCGCGGCGCCGACCTGCTCGACACCGACACCTCGGTCGCGGACGCGGCACAGCGGGCGCTGGACCGGGCGGCCCGCATCGTCGCGGCCTCCCGGACACCCCTGCCCACCGACCTCACCGACCTCACGCCGGAACGCCTCGCCCACCTCGCCGACACCACCGGCCGCCCCCTGCTGCTCCTCCTCGACGGTCCGGAGGAGATGCCGTCGGGCCTGGCCCACCGCCTCCGCGAGTGGACCCGGGAGACGGCCCAGTGGCTGCGCGAGCACGGAACGCGGCTGGTGGTGGCGTGCCGGGAGGAGTACTGGGAGGAGGCGGGGGCCCAGTTCCCCGACGAGCTGCTGTACGGCCCGGCCGCGCCACTCCACGCCCCGCCCCGGGCACACCCCGCCTCCCCGCTCCCGCCCTGCCTCCGCCTGGCCGACCTCACCCCCGAAGAGGCCCGGCACGCCCGCCTGCGTCACGGCATCCCGGACGGAGCCCTGGCGCAGGCCGACGCCCGCCACCCCCTCACCCTCCGGCTGCTCTCCCAGGTGCGCGCCGCCCTCCCCGGCGCGCACCTGACCGGCCTCGGGCGCGACGACGTCCTCGCGGCCCATCTGGACCTGATGTGCCTGCGCATCGCCGTCCGCCTCGCCGCCCGGAACGGTCTGCGCGGCACCGCGGTACGGCGGCTCGCGGCGAAGGTCTCCGGTCAGGTGCACGAGGCCGCCCGCCGCAGCCTCGGCCCCGGCCGCAGCGAACTGGACCGGGCGTCGTTCGAGGAGGTCTTCCCGTGGGGCCCCGCCCCGGCCCGCCTCGGTGGCGGCACCGGATGGGCGTCCGCCGTCCTGGCCGAGGGCCTCCTCGTCCCCGCGGGCAACGGCTACCGCTTCGCGCACGAGGAGCTCGCCGACTGGATCCAGGGCACCCACCTGGACCTGGACGAGGCGCTGCGCGTCCTGGTCCACCGCCGCCGCACCCCCGGCGAGCCGCACCCCCCGGTGCCGGTCCCGCACCACCGCATCGGCCCCGTCGTGCAGGCTCTGCTGCTCCTGGCCCGCCAGCACGGCACCCGCCGACTGGCCGTCCGCCTGGAGGAGTTGGTGTGCGCCCTGGACACCGACACGCAGTCCTGGTGGGCCTCCCGGCTGCTCACCGCGGTCCTGCTGAGCGTCCCGGACGCGACGCCGTACACCGGTGTGCTGCGGCTGCTCGCCGACCGGATCGTGGCCTGGCGTCACTGCGAGCTGCCCGTGCCGCTCGCCTTCGGCCCCGGCTTCTGGACCGCGCTGCCCATCCCGGACGCCGACCGCTGCGACCTGCTCCGGCGCCTCGTCCTCGCCGACGGCGCCCCGCACACCGGCGGCGCGCCCCGCTACCTCGACGCGGTCGCACAGCTCCTCGCCGCCGACCCCGCCGCCGTCCAGCCCCACCTGACCCGCTGGTTCAACGACGATCGGCTGCTGCCCGCGACCCCGCACGCGACGGTGGCCACGGCCGCCCAGGCACTGCTGCACACCCACCGGCACCGCGCCCCGGACGACCTCACCGAGGTGCTGGCCGATTGTGCACACGGGCGCGCCGACGAGCTGCTCGCCGCCCTGGCCGAGGAGGAGCCGTCCGCGCTGTGCCGGGCCGTGTACCGGTGGGCGCACGACGAACGCCCGGCCCGACGGACCGCGGCCGTGACGTACGGGCTGCGCGCCGCACCTCATGTCCTGACCGAGGCCGATCGCGAGCTGCTGCGCCACGCCGCCCTCACCGTGCTCGCCCGCCCCGCCGACGCCGCCCTGCACGGCGGCGCGCTCGCCCTCCTGGTCCGGGACCCGCAGACCCGCTCCCGCCATCTCCCACAGGCGGTGCGCCACTTCACGGTGGCCGATCCGCACCTGCCGCCGAGCGCACTGGTCCCGGCCCTGGCCACCCACCCCGAGGCGGTCCTGGCAGCCTTCGCCGACCGGCTGCGCCGGGGATGCGACACCGGCGAGACGCTGCGCACCCTCGCCGACGTCACCACGCCCGACCTCGCGCGCCGGGTCGCCGTCCTCCTCCGCGAGGCGGTGGCCCGGCGGCCGGAGACCGCCGGGCAGGTGGCGGAGTACGTGGACCGGCGCCTGGACCGGGATCCGGGCTGCCGGGCCGTGCTGGTCCCTCTGGTCACCGGGGTGCTGGACGGCGGTCCGGAACAGGTGCGGGCCGCCCTGGCCGGTGTGCTGGGCGGCCCCGGGGCCCCGGCCTCGCGCTCCCTGCGCCGGGAGCTCCTCGACGCTCTCCTGGCCCGCGAACGTGAGCCCGCCGTCCTGGACGCGGTGCTGCACGCCGCCGCACCCGGCGCCGACGAGGACCTCCGCCACCTCGTCCACCGCACCGGCCTGCTCCTGGTCCGCACTCCGGAGGGCGCGGCCGTCTTCGACCGGGGTCTGGTCGAACTGGGCCGGCACGTCCCCGGTTTCGCCGCCCGCGTGGTCGGCTGGCTGACCGACACCCCGCAGGACTGGGCCGCGGTGGTGGGGCCCAGTGCCCGCCGGACCATCGAGAACCTGGCAGGCGTCCGCGTCCCGGTCTGAGCGTGAGCGGGCGGTCGCGTCCGACCGGTCCCACAGGCAGCGCCGTACGTGCGTCGTCCCGCGCGACGGCGGGCCGGTACGTGCGCCGTCCCGCTCCACGGCCGGCGGGTACGTGCGCCACGTCACAGCGCCCCATGCCGATGCGGGGCGGCGACGCGGGGCATGGCACCCTTAGACCTGCGGACAAGGCAACCAAGGCATCACGGACACGGGTTCGACGAGGAGCGGTCACAGTGCAGCGCTGGCGTGGCTTGGAGGACATCCCCCAGGACTGGGGGCGCAGCGTCGTCACCATCGGCTCCTACGACGGTGTGCACCGCGGGCACCAGCTGATCATCAGGCACGCCGTGGAGCGCGCCCGGGAGCTCGGCGTCCCCTCCGTCGTGGTCACCTTCGACCCGCACCCGAGCGAGGTCGTCCGCCCCGGCAGCCACCCGCCGCTGCTCGCCGCGCACCACCGCCGCGCCGAGCTGATGGCGGAGCTGGGGGTGGACGCGGTGCTGATCCTCCCGTTCACGACCGAGTTCTCGAAGCTGTCGCCGGCCGACTTCGTGGTGAAGGTCCTGGTCGACAAGCTGCACGCCAAGGCGGTCGTCGAGGGCCCGAACTTCCGTTTCGGCCACAAGGCGGCGGGCAACGTGGAGTTTCTCGTCGAGCAGGGCAAGATCTACGACTTCGAGGTCGAGGTCGTCGACCTGTACGTCACCGGTGAGGCGGGCGGCGGCGAGCCGTTCTCCTCGACGCTGACCCGGCGCCTGGTCGCCGAGGGCGACGTCGGAGGCGCCCGCGAGATCCTGGGCCGCCCGCACCGGGTGGAGGGCGTCGTGGTCCGCGGCGCCCAGCGCGGCCGTGAGCTGGGCTTCCCCACGGCCAATGTGGAGACGCTGCCGCACACCGCGATCCCCGCCGACGGTGTCTACGCCGGATACCTGCACGCGCAGGGCGAAGCGATGCCCGCCGCGATCTCCGTCGGCACCAACCCGCAGTTCGACGGCACCGAGCGCACGGTCGAGGCGTACGCCATCGACCGCGTCGGACTCGACCTGTACGGCCTGCACGTCGCGGTGGACTTCCTGGCCTTCGTCCGCGGCCAGGCCCGGTTCGACTCTCTTGACGAGCTGCTCGAAACGATGGCCGGGGACGTCGAGAAGTGCCGGGAGATCATCGCGGCCCACGAGAAGCAGCCGCGCTAGAACACCCCCTGGCCCCGCCCGGCCGACGTCCCTCACCTCACCTCAGGTCACTGCGTCTGCGGGGCAGCCGCCTGCGCTCTGGCCCAGTGGCAGGCCACCTGGGCCTCGCCGCTGCCGTCGAGAACCGCCGGCTCCACCCCGCGGCAGGCGTCCGCGACGCCCGCTCGCTCGGCCTCGCCGCTCGCCAGCACCTGACAGCGGGCGTGGAAACGGCAGCCGGAGGGGATCCGGGAGGGGTCGGGCGGCTCGCCGCCCAGGACGACCGGATCTCCTGCGGCCTCGGGCAGGACGGAGAGCAGGGCGCGGGTGTACGGGTGCCGCGGTGCCGTCAGGACCTGCGCCACCTCCCCGCACTCCACGATCCGGCCCAGGTACATCACCGCCACCCGGTCGGCGATGTTCCAGGCCAGGCCCAGGTCATGGGTCACCACCAGCGCGGACAGGCCGAGCTCGGTCCGCAGCCGCAGCAGCAGCGCGAGGATCTCGCCGCGCACCGAGGCGTCCAGGGAGGCCACCGGCTCGTCGGCGACGAGTAGTTGCGGCTCCAGGACCAGCGCTCCCGCGATGACGACCCGCTGCCGCTGACCGCCGGACAACTCGTGCGGGTAGCGCAGGAAGAACCGCTCCGGCGGCCGCAGCCCGGCCCGGGCGAGGGCCTCGGCGACCGCCGCCCGCTCGTCACCGCCGTGTCCGTGGATGCGCAGCCCCTCGGCCACCGCGTCGTACACCGTGTGCCGCGGATTGAGCGAGCCGCTCGGGTCCTGCAGCACCAGCTGCACCCGCTTGCGATAGGCCTTGAGCGCGCGGGAGGAGTAGTCGAGCGGTACGCCGTCGAAGCCGATCTGCCCCTCGGTCGGCCGGACCAGGCCGAGCAGGGAGCGGGCCAGCGTCGTCTTGCCGCAGCCCGACTCGCCGACCAGGGCCACGATCTCGCCGGGCCGGATGGCGAGGTCCACCCCGTCCACGGCTCGGGCGGGCGGCGCGCCGTGCCGGCCCGGAAAGGTGATGTGGAGGCCCTCGGCACTCAGCAGCGGCGGGGTGGGTGTGGTCACGGGGTGCCGCTCCTCGGTTCCGGTTCCTCCTGCGCCGCCGCCCCTCCCGGACCGGCCCCGGCCGTCACATGCACACAGGCCGCCCTCCGGTCCGCCCCCGCCGGACGCAGCAACTGGTCCCGCGAGGCGCAGACGTCCAGCGCCACCGGACAGCGCGGATGGAACGCGCAGCCGGGCGGCAGCGCTGCCGGGTCCGGCGGATCGCCCGGCAACCCGCGCGGCGCGAACCGCGACCCCGGGTCGCCGATCCGGGGGAACGCCTCCGACAGGGCCTTGCCATAGGGGTGCCGGGCGTCCTCGTAGACCTGCCGGGCCGGGCCCTCCTCGACCACCCGGCCCGCGTACATCACCGCCAGCCGGTCGCAGGTGTCGGCCAGGACGGCCAGGTCATGGCTGATCATGATCAGGCCCAGGTCCTGCTCGCTCACCAGCCGTTGGATCAGGCGCAGGATCTGGGCCTGGATCATCACGTCCAGCGCCGTCGTCGGCTCGTCGGCGACGATCAAGCGCGGGTCGCAGGCCAGCGCCATGGCGATCATCACGCGCTGCCGCTGGCCGCCGGACAGCTCGTGCGGGTACGCACCCGTCCGGGCCGCCGGCAGTCCCACCTGCTCCAGCAGCTCACCGGCCTTCTTCCGGGCGCCCGCCGGGGTGGCACGGCGGTGCAGCAGGACCGGCTCGGCGATCTGGTCGCCGACCCGGTGCACCGGGTTGAGGGAGTGCATCGCGCCCTGGAAGACGATGGAGGCCCCGGCCCAGCGCACCGCCCGCACCCGGCCCCACTTCATTCTCAGCACGTCCTCGCCGTCGAGCAGGATCTCCCCGGTGACCCGGGTTCCCGACGGCAGCAGCCGCAGCAGCGCCAGCGCCAGTGTCGTCTTGCCGCAGCCGGACTCCCCGGCGATGCCGAGCTTCTCGCCCGCCGCGAGGGTGAGGCCGGCCCCGCGTACCGCGGCCGCTCCAGCGGGGTAGGTCACCTCCAGGTTCCTGACGTCGAGCAGGCTCAACGGGACACCCCCAGCCTGGGGTTGAGGACCGACTCCACCGCACGCCCGCACAGCGTGAACGCCAGCGCCACCACCGCGATGGCGATCCCCGGCGGCACCAGGTACCACCAGTCGCCCGAACTGACCGCTCCCGCCTCCCGCGCGTCCTGCAGCAGCCCGCCCCAGGAGACGACCGTCGGATCGCCGAGCCCGAGGAACGCCAGCGTCGCCTCGGCGAGGATCGCGGAGGAGATGATCAGCGTGGTCTGGGCGAGGACCAGCGGCATCACGTTGGGCAGCACATGGCGGGTCATGATGTGCCAGTGGCCGCCCCCCAGCGCCCTGGCCCGTTCGATGTACGGGCGTGACTCCACCGCCAGCGTCTGGGCGCGCACCAGTCGGGCGGTCGTCGGCCAGGTCGTGACACCGATCGCCAGGATGACCGTGCCGAGCGAGCGCGACATCACGGTGGCGAGCGCGATGGCGAGCACCAGCGTCGGCATGACCAGGAACCAGTCCGTGACCCGCATCATCACGGTGGCGTACCAGCCGCGGAAGTGTCCGGCGGTGACCCCGATCAGCGCCCCGATCGCCACCGACAGCACGGCCGCGAGCAGTCCGACGAGCAGCGAGACCCGTGAGCCCCAGATCACCAGACCGAGCAGACTGCGGCCGAACTGGTCCGTACCGAGCGGAAAGCGCGCGCTGGGGCTCTCCAGTGGCTTTCCGGGCGCCTCGGTCACGCTCTGCACGTCCGCCCCGACGGTCAGCGGCGCGGTCAGCGCGACCAGTGCGAACAGCACGAGGGCAGCGAGCCCGAGGAGCCCCGCACGGTGCGTCCGGTACTGCCGCCAGAAGCGGGCGGCCGAGGCGCGGCGGCGCTGCCGGGCGAGCGCACGCGGCCCCGGGCTCGTGGCGGTTTCGGCGGTCATCGGCCCACCCTCGGGTCGAGCAGCGGATAGAGGAGGTCGGCGAGGGTGTTCATCACGATCACCGCCGCCGCGAAGACGAAGAACAGGCCCTGCACGAGCGGCAGATCGGGCACGCTCAGCGCCTGGTAGAACAACCCGCCCAGACCGGGCCAGGAGAAGACGGTCTCGACGAGGATGACACCGGCGACGGTCCGGCCGAGGTTGACGAAGACCAGCGTGACGGTCGGCAGCAGCGCGTTCGGCACGGCGTGCCGGCGTCGGACGAGGTCGTCCCGGAGTCCCTTGGCGCGCGCGGTCGTCAGATAGTCGCTGCCCATCTCGTCCAGCAGCGCGGACCGGGTGACCAGCAGCGTCTGCCCGTACTCCACGGCGACCAGGGTGACCACCGGCAGGACGAGGTGGTGGGCGACGTCGACGACGTACGCCAGGCCCTCCTTGCCGCCCGACTCCATGCCACCGGTCGGGAACAGGCCCGGAACCGGCCCCACACCGACCGACAGCACGATGATCAGCAGCAGCCCGAGCCAGAACGACGGAATGGAGTAAAGAGTCAGCGCCAGACCGGTGTTGAGACGGTCGCCCGGCCCGCCGTGCCGCCAGGCGGAGCGGGTGCCGAGGTGGACGCCGAGAGCGGTGTAGAGGACGAAGGCCGTGCCGGTCAGCAGAAGGGTGTTCGGCAGCGCTTCCGTGATCTTGTCGATGACGGGCGCCCGGAACTGGTACGACGTCCCGAGGTCCCCGGTGAGCGCCTTGCCGCAGTAGTCCGTGAACTGCCGCCACACCGGCAGGTCGAGGCCGAACTCCCGCCGGTAGACGGCGATCTGCTGTGCGGAGACCGGACGGCCGCCGGTCATGAACTTCACCGGGTCGCCCGGGATCAGCCGGAACAGGAAGAAGCTGGTGACGAGCACGGCGAGCAGCGAGACGGCCGCACCGGCCAGCTTTCCCACCATGTACCTCGGATACACGGTGGCGGTGCGCGTCCGTGGCCCGCGGCCCGCCGCCGGCCCGGACTTCGCCGGGTCGGCGGCGGTACCCTCGACCAGCGCGGGTGTCGCTTCAGCGGTCATGCGTACTCACTCGGTCGGTAACCGGTCGGGCCGGCGACGGTCTGTTCGGTGCCATCGGCCTACTCGCGGTCCTCGGCCGTGGCCCGGCGGCGCATGGCGAGGAAGGTCACGAGGCCGACGAGGACGACGACGCCCGCGACGATCCCGATGATGACGCCGGTGGACGGGGAACTGCTGTCGTTCTCACCGGAGTTCGCCGGAACGGCGGACCACCAGCTCCAGTAGCCGTCCTGGCCGTAGATGTTGCCCGCCTTCGCCGGCATGGTGGTGATCGACTTGATCTGGTCCGTGCGGTAGGCCTCCACCGCGTTCGGATAGGCCATGACGTTCATGTACCCGAGGTCGTACAGCCGCGACTCCATCTGCTTGACGATGTCCGCCCGTTTGGCGGGGTCGTATTCGGCCAACTGCCGGGCGTAGAGCTCGTCGTAGGTCCTGTCGCAGATGAAGTTGTCCGTGGTGCCCGTGTCCTTGGGGGTCGCCGGGCGCGCGGCGCAGGTGTGGATGGACAGCACGAAGTCCGGGTCCGGGTTGACCGACCAGCCGTCGAAGGCGAGGTCGTAGTGGCCCGCGAGCCAGGGGTCCGTCACGTTGTCCAGGCAGTCGAGGGTGACCGAGATGCCGAGCTTGCCCCACCACTCCCGCAGGTACTTGCCGACCGCCTTGTCGTTGGGGTCGGTGGCGTGGCACAGGACCCGGTAGTTCAGCGGCTTGCCGGTCTTGCCGACGCGTTCTCCGTCGGCGTTCTTCCGGTAGCCCGCCTGGTCGAGGAGCTGGGCGGCCCTGGCCGGGTCGTACGCGAGCTGCCGGCCGGCCGACGGTTTCCAGAAGTACGCCGAGAAGCGGGGCGGGACGTACCCCTGGCCCTCGACCGCGTGGCCCTGGAAGACCTTGTCGATGATGGTCCGGCGGTCGACCGCCATGAACAGCGCGTGCCGTACCCGCTCGTCCAGCAGGGAGGGGTCGCCGTCGCCGATCTTCTTACCGTTCCTCGCCTGCGCCCCGGGGTTGGCGGCCAGGGCGTAGAAGCGGCGGCCCGGGGCGTCGTTGACGTGGATGTCCGGTTCGCCCTTGAGCGACGCGGCCTGCGCGGGCGTCAGCGACGGTGAGCCGGCGACGAAGGAGACCTCGCCCTTGCGCAGGGCGGCGACGGCCGCGTCCTGGTCCTTGTAGTACCGGAAGACCAGCTCGTCGAACTTCGGCGCCCCGCGCCAGAAGCTCCTGTTGGCCTTCAGGCGCACATAGCTGTCGGGCTTGTAGTCGGTGAGGACGAACGGCCCGTCACCGACGATCGGGAAGCTCTTGTCGTTGTTGAACTTCGAGAAGTCCCCGACCTTCTCCCAGATGTGCCGGGGCACGATCGGCACGTCCAGCGCGGTCATCGTGGCCTGCGGCTTCTTCAGCTGGATCACCAGCCGGGTGGAGCTGGGCGCGGTGACCTTCCGGAAGTTGGTGACGAAGCTGCCGTTGGCGGTGGCGGCGCCCTCGTCGGTCATCATCTTGTTGAACGTCCATGCCGCGTCCTCGGCGGTGACCTGCTGTCCGTCCGACCACCTGGAGCCGGTGCGGATCGTGTACGTCCAGGTCAGTTTGTCCGGGGACGGCTCCCACTTGGTGGCCAGACCCGGAATGACATGGGCGTCCTTCGGGTCGTAGTTCGTCAGGTACTCGTACATGAGCCGGTGGATGCTCGTGCTGAGCAGGCGGGTCGCCAGGAACGGGCTGAGCGAGTCGACGCTCTGCGCGACCGCGACGGTGAGGACCTTGCCGCTCTGCTTGCCCTCGGCGGCCTGCGCCCGCGGTGACGCCGGGGTCAGTGGGGTCGCGAGCCCCGCCGTCAGGACCAAGGCCGCGGCGCCTGCGGCGGTCAGGAGCCGTGTTCTGTGGAAGTGGGGGCCGCTGCGTCCTGTGCCGTGCTGATCGTGTGTGTCCATGGCTCGGTGACCTCGCGTCATCACACGCAGGACGGTTTGCGCTCCTGCGCAACTGGCTTGAACGGGCTTGATCGGGTGGCGCCGGCGGGATGGAAGTGAGTGTCTATCAGCGGCAGTCTGCACGCGTCAACGGTCCGTCAAACCCCATGTGGCCTGCGGAAATAACGAGTTGACCGCGATCTCGCCCTCATTGGTCGAGACCACTGACGCCCTCCTGGTGAGGGCGTGACGGCGGAATTCCACCGGTTCTGGATGCGAACGCGCGAAGGCCCGCGCCGTGGGTGACGGCGCGGGCCCGGGGTGGGAGAGAGCGGCGGCCCCTGGGCGGGGCCGCGGCTCACTGCTGCGGTGGTGCGGGCGGAGGCGGGGTCTGCGGGACCTGCCCCTGCGGCTGCTGCGGAAGGGGCTGGCCGGGCTGCGGTTGCGGCTGGCCCGGGTGCTGCGGGGGTGCGAACTGTCCCGGCTGTACGGGCTGCCCCGGCTGTCCCGGCTGCCCGGGGTGTCCGGGCTGTTGCGGGTAGGGCTGGGCGGGCTGCTGCGGGGGTGCGAACGGGCCGGGCTGGACACCCGCGACGGGAGGCTGGCCGGGGTACGGCCGGCCGTCCGGGTGGGGCCGGCCGCCCGGGTGGGCTTGTCCGGGCTGCGGCGGGTACGGCTGGCCAGGTTGCTGCCCCGGGTGCTGGGGCGCGAACTGGCCCGGCCCGGGCTGGCCCGGCTGCGGTTGGCCCGGCTGTCCGGGGAAAGGCTGTCCGGGCATGGGGTGGCCCGGCCGGCCGGGGAACGACTGGACGGGCTGCCCCGGCATCGGGGGAGCCGCGACCGGTGGCGGGTTGCCGTCCGAGGTCCACAGCCCGTGCGACTGCTGGTGCCGGACGAAGTCCTCGGCGACCATCGCCGCGAGGTTGAAGTACGCCTCCCGCACCTTCGGCCGCATCATGTCGAGGTCGACCTCGGCACCGGCGGCCAGGTGCTCGTCGAAGGGCACCACGACGACGCCCCGGCACCGCGTCTCGAAGTGCGCCACGATGTCCTCGACCTTGATCATCTTGCCGGTCTCGCGCACACCCGAGATGACCGTGAGGGACCGTGCGACGAGGTCCGCGTACCCGTGTGCCGACAGCCAGTCCAGCGTCGTACTGGCGCTGCTCGCACCGTCCACGGACGGCGTGGAGATGATGATGAGCTGGTCGGCGAGGTCGAGCACGCCGCGCATGGCGCTGTAGAGCAGGCCGGTGCCCGAGTCGGTGAGGATGATCGGGTACTGCCTGCCCAGCACGTCGATCGCGCGCCGGTAGTCCTCGTCGTTGAAGGTCGTGGACACGGCCGGGTCGACGTCGTTGGCGATGATCTCCAGGCCGGAGGATGCCTGCGAGGTGAACCGCCGGATGTCCATGTACGAGTTGAGGAACGGGATCGCCTGGACCAGGTCCCGGATGGTGGCCCCGGTCTCGCGGCGCACGCGGCGGCCGAGCGTACCGGCGTCCGGGTTGGCGTCGATGGCGAGGATCTTGTCCTGCCGTTCGGTGGCCAGGGTGGAGCCGAGCGCGGTGGTCGTGGTGGTCTTGCCGACGCCGCCCTTGAGGCTGATCACGGCGATCCGGTAGCAGGAGAGCACCGGCGTGCGGATCAGCTCCAGCTTCCGCTGCCGCTCGGCCTCCTCCTTCTTTCCGCCGAGCCTGAAGCGCGACGCGGCCGCGGCCGGCCGCACGCTGCGGGCCTTCTGCTTCTTGTTGTTGAGCAGCCGGTCGGAGGACAGCTCCACGGCCGCGGTGTAACCGAGCGGCGCGGCACCGGGGTTGGTGGGCTGCCGCTGGTCGTGCTGTATGGGCTGCGGCCAGGCGGCACCGAGCCGGGGGTCGACGGGCTGCTGCACCGCACCTGCCTGCCCCTGCGGCTGACCGGGCTGAGCCGGTTGACCGTGCCGGTCCGGCTGGGCGGGCGGCTGGGGGAAGCCGTATCCGCCCTGGGCGTTGGGCGCGTGGGCGGCCTGGGGCGCGGGCTGTCCCGGCTGCGCACCCGGCTGCGGAAAGCCGTAACCGCTCTGGGCGTTTGGCGCGGGCTGGCCCGTCTGTCCCGGCTGGCCCGGGTGGTCGGGCGGCTGGGGGAAGCCGTAGCCGCCCTGCGCCGGGTTGGGAGCCGTCGGTTGAGGTGCCGCGGGCGCGGGCGCGGGCGCGGTCCCGTCGGCGGGCGGCGGGAAGCCGTAACCGGTCGGAGGCGCCGGGGGAGTCGGTGCCGGTCCCTGCTGCACCGGGTCGGCCGGCGCGTTCCAGGCCTGGGGCGCGGGCCGGGGCGCCTGCGGCTGGAAGAACGGCTGCTGCGGCGGCACGGGCTGCTGGGCCGGAGCGCCGAATGGCGGCTGGGCCGTGGCTCCGAACGGCGGCTGGGCCGGGGCAGCGACGGGCGGCTGCGGCGGCACGGGCGGTTGGGGCGCCTGCGGGGCTGCCGGGGCGGCTGCCTGCGGCTGGGGCATCGGATGCGGATGCGGCTGCGGCTGGGGCTGCTGGGCGGGCCAGTGGGCCGCGGGGGCCGGGGCGGCGGGCTGGTAGGACGGCGGCAGCGGCGGCACCGCGCTCTGCGGGGCCGGAGGGGGAGTCCATGAGGGCGGCGCGTCCTGGACGTCGCCGCCGACTGCCCCCTCGGTTTGACCGGCATCCTGCGGTATGGCGTCCGACACGGCGTCGGCCGCGGCCTGCCCCGCCTCCTGGGGAACGGCGTCCGACACCTCGTCGGAGGTGTGGGCTCCCGCGGGCACGGCATCCCGGACGTCGTCGTCCCCGCCGGACTGCGTGCTCGCGGCCTCGGCGTCGGCGCCGTCCTGCGCCTCGGCGTCGGCGCGCTCCTGCTCAGCAGGACGCGAGTCGCCGGAGCCGTCGTTCACACCACCGGCGGAGGAAGCGTCTGCGTCGGCGCCTGCGCCCGCGGGCAGCGCGTCAGCACCGTCGGGAGCCTCGGACTCGGCTCCGGTCACGGCACCGGACATGCCCGCGGACTCGGCTCCGGTCACGGCACCGGACATGCCCGCGGACTCGGCTCCGGTCACGGCACCGGACATGCCCGCGGACTCGGCTCCGGAGGCGGCACCGTCCTCGGCGACCGCCTGCGCCGCGTCGGACGCCGAGGACTCCTCGCTCTTCGGCGCTTCGTTGTCGGTCGGAACAGCGTCGGCGGACGGGTCCGCCTGCTCCGCCGCACCGGCCGCGGGCTCTGTCCCACTCCCGTCGCCCACCCCGGCACCGTCGTTGTCCGCGCCCTCGCCGACACCACTGCCGGCCGCGTCCGCACCGTCGGCGGCACCCGCCGCCTCCCGGCCCTCGCCGGCCTGCTCGGCCGTGTGGTCACCGGGAGCGCCACCGGCAAAGGCCTCGGCGCTCTCGGCCGGCTCCGAGCCGTCCTCGGCCGCGGCCGCCCGCTCAGCGATCTCCCGCTTGAGGGCGGTCGCGGAGATCCGCATCGTGGCACCGCTCACGAGGTCACCGTTCCCGGTGGCCTCCTCCTCGTGCGGCACGGGGGAGACGGCAGGCGTCGGCGCCCAGGCGGCCTGGAAGCCGCTGCCGGGCGGCAGGTCCGGAACGTCGACCGGGGGCCCGACCGGCGGGGGAGGGCTCGCGGGCATGGCCGGCGGGTTGGGGCCGGCGGGCATGGCGGGCGCCTGCGAGGCCTCGCCGGACGGGCCCGGCGCACCCGGTGCCCCCGGCGTGCCGGGAGTGCCCGACGCGTTCTGCGTGTACCAGGCAGGGGGCGCGTAGTCGATGGTGAACTCGCCCGTCGTCTCGAAGGCGGACTCCGCGTCGGACTGGTCATCGCCGGGTGTGGCCCAGCCCCCGCGGATCCCGTCCCGATCGCTGTTCACAGTTCCTCCTGGTGTGGTCGAGCACCCTCATGCCGTGCTGGGGCGACCCTTGATGTCGTACGGGGTCGGTCGGAATCGGTCGGCAGGCGACCCGAACCGATCCGGCCCGCCCAACTCTCCCCCGGGCCGCCGACGGCCCGGCCGCGGGTTCTGATGTGGCGCCCGGTCCCAGCCTAATCACCACGGGCACGCCTGTGGCAGGCCCGTCCAGCCCTCCGCGCCCGACCACCACGTCACATCCGGCCCCCAACTCCCGGTTAACCGTGCCGAGTAACGGGCCAAACCGGACGATAAGCCGTCGGACGGCCGATCGTTACCGCGCCGACACGGGGTCAGGAAGGGCCGCACCAAGCGGTCGAACCGGTCACAACCACCCAATGCCGGTCAACAGCAGGCCTGTTCAGTCCATCCGGCGCGGGGTACCCAACAATCCGATCTCGGCGTCGGTGGGCTGCGTCATCACGTACTGCCGGTCGCGGTCGGCGCACCAGAGCGTGACACCGTCGGCAAGCGTGGGCAGGGACTCGACATCCGCCCGCGGCAGCGCCATCGTGCGGCCCAGATCGGCCGCCTCCTGCGGCGAGATCCGCTGGACACCGACGAGCCGCGCCTGCCGTATCAGCCGAGGTGCCACCGGGCTGAGATACGGCAGCAGGGTCACCACCGCCTGCCAGGGCCCCGAGACCACCCGCCCCCGAGGGGGCCGCATGCCGCAGTCCCGCACCACCAGAACCGGCGTACCGGCCGAGGCGCCCTGCGGCGGTACCCGGCCGACGTCGTACACCGCCAGGCCGTTCTGCCCGCCGCCCATGGCGTGCACCATCTGCATCCAGGCCTGCGCCCGGCCCGTCTCCACGGCGACACGCGCCCCGGTCGCCGCCGCCCTCAGCGCGAGGACCTGCGCCGTCCACAGGCCGCCGATGAGGACCACGTCGTACGGCGTCGGACGGTTGAGCCCCAGGACCGCGGGCTGTCCCTCGGCGTCCACGCCGACCACGACGCCGTCGTCCCCGATGGGCAGCGCGAGCGCGTCCACCTGCTCCGCGGACAGCGCGTGCCGTCCGTGCCGCGGTCCGATCAGCCCGAGGCCGCTGCGCAGCCGCCCCCGCACCCGCTCGCCGACGGAGCGCGCAGCCGCACCCGTCTGGTCGGCCGTCTGTGTGGTCATGGCGGTCACCGGACACCTCCGAGGGGCAGCGTGGCCAGCATTCCGGGCACCTGCTCCCGGTCGAGACGGGCCAGTCCCGCGCCCGCCTGCCGGGCTGCGTCCTCCAACGCGCGCCGGGCCGCGACCAGTTCCTCGTCACTGCGCCCGGTCACCCGTACGTGCCCGCACAGGGCCGTCTCCTGCCGCTCGCCGCGCCCCAGCGTGAGACTGAAGGTCGTGGCGAGCGCCGGCACGGCGGTGAGCAGGGCCACGAGCTGCGGCAGGGACGGTCCGCGGCCGCCCAGCTGGGGCCAGCGGCGCACCCAGTAGGTGGTGTGCCTGCGGTTGTCGCAGCGCCAGCTGCGGCCGGACTCCTCGGTCCGCCGCTCCCGCGCCTCGGTCCGCCCGGCCTCCGCCGTCACCAGCGGGTTGGCGCACGCGGAAGTCGCGATGGCCGCGATCAGCTCCTCCTCGTTGAGGACGGTCGTACGGAATCCCGCACCCGTCAGCCGGCTGGCGAGATGGTCGGCGACCCGGGCCAGACACTTCTGCGCGCCCAGCAGCCCACCCCCGCGCGCGGCCACGGCCTCCTGACACAGCTCGGGGTCCAGCTTCAGCGCGATCCACGTGATGCGCACCGCGGGGGCGCCGGTCTGCTCCTGCAGCGGCGCATAGTTGGTCACGGCCACCGAGTGCTGCGGCAGGTGCAGCGCGGGCGCAGGCTGCGTGTGCAGCACGATCTGCGCCGACTCCAGCCGGATCCCGTCCACCTCCAGCGCGTCCCGCACCAGCCCGACCGGCAGCGGCTGCCGTCCCCGCTCGGCGCGCAGCGCCGTCACATCGGCCTCCACCTGCACCACGGCACTGACGAAGGTCCCGTCCCCGACCATCCCGACCGGCCGCCGGTCCCGGCCGCCGTAGGAGTACGTACGCAGGCTGGGGTCGCATTCGACGGCGGGAGCCAGCCCCGGCTCGGTGCCCGGCGGCACGGGTGTGCCGGCCGCCCGTCGCTGCCGCAACCGCAGGGCCCGTGCCGTGGCCAGCCACTCGGGCAGGGAACGGCCGCGGCGCCGGACGAACGCCAGCAGGAGGAGCGAGGCGGCGACGACGGCCGCCGGTACCAGAGCGGCGGTCCCGATCGCCCAGCCGACCAGCAGCACCGCGGCCGCCAGTTCCACCAGGACGAGCCGTTGCAGCCGGAACGCCCCGCCCGGCCCCTGACGCGCCCTCAGATGCGGTGCGACCACCACCTGCTCCTGGGCGCCCCTGGTGACCGGCCGCTCCGCCTCTCGCGCGGCGGGCGCGGACCCGCCCCGCGCCCGCACCCGGTCACGCGACCGGGTCCGCGTCCCCGAAGCCATCACTGCGTCCCCCCGCTTTGCTCACAACTCACCGCTATTCCAGCACCACACAGGGCCCTTGAGGGCGCAGGTACCCTACCCGGTCCACAAGTCCCCGCGGATACCAGGCATAGTAGGGGCCCGGTCCGACAACGGGGGGCGGGGGACAGCGGGCCCCCGAGCGCCGCCCAGGCGAAACACGGGGAGAGACAGGCACAGATGGCATCTCGGCGGGACCAGCTCAACGCCTACACCTTTGCGAAGCGCCGCATGCTCGCGTCCTTCGTCCAGTCGTCCCCCGGCGGCTCGGAGGAAGGGGCACCGCGACCGCTGCGCGGGGTGCTGCCCGGCGTGCTCACGGGCGTGGTCGTCATGGCCGTCTTCGGGGCCTGGGGCATGTTCAGGCCCACCGCACCGCAGGGCTGGGACACACCCAACGACAAGGTGATCATCGCCAGCAAGTCGACCACTCGGTACGTCGTCCTGAAGACAGACGGCAAGGTCCAGCTGCACCCGGTCCTGAACATGGCCTCCGCCAAGCTCCTCCTCGACCCCGGGCAGGGCGAGGTCGTCACCGTTGCCGAGTCCGTCCTGGACAGCGGCAAGATCCCGCACGGCGTCACCATCGGAATTCCGTACGCTCCCGACCGCCTCCCCTCGGACCAGGAGGCCGGCGCCGCCAAGCAGTGGGCGGTGTGCGAGCGTCCGAGCGCGGGCGGCCGCTCCATCCAGAAGGCCGCACTGGTCCTCGCCAACCGCGACATGAAGAAGACCGAGGGCAGGCAACGGCTGAGCGGCGGTGAGTTGCTCTATGTCGTGGATCCGGACAAGAACCGCTACGTCGTGGACGCGAGCGGCACGGCCTACGCGGTGGAGGCGAACAACGAACTGCTGCTGCGCACCGTCGTCGGCTCGGGGCGCGAGCCGGAGCGGGTGTCCAAGGAGTGGCTCACCACCCTGCACCAGGGCGACGAGATCAGGTTCCCGACGGTCGACGGCGTCCCGGGCGAGCCCGCACACGCCCCCGGCCAGCTGGACGACTCGGTCAACAGGGTGGGCATGGTCCTCAGGGCCCCCGACGCGGACAAGGAGCGGTACTACGTGGTGCTGCCGCACCGGGTGGCGCCCGTCTCCGACTTCGTCGCCCAACTGCTGCTGTTCAGCAAGGACCTGGCCCGGCTCGGCCAGGCCGGCCACGCCCGTGAGATCAGCGCGGGAGCGCTGAACAACCCTGACCAGCCCTTCGGGGCCAGGTACAAGTGGCCTACCGCCGCCCCCGTCGCCGTCAACGACGCGTCGGACGCCACCGGCAGCCGCAGCACCGTCTGCAACGTCCTGCTGGGCGTCTCCGGCAACGGCGACACCACCCTCGCGACCTGGGCGGGCACCGACTTCCCCGCGCCGCTCCCCATCGGCTCCTCCAGCGCCTACGTCACGCCCGGCTCGGGCCAGCTCTACCGTCAGTTCCAGGGAGGCGCCACCAAGGTGGGCCCCGTCTTCCTGGTCACCGACACGGGCCTGCGCTACGTCCTGCAGTCCAACTCGGACAGCGCCACCAACGACGCGGGCATCGGCATGACGGCCAAGGAACGCAAGGAACTGGCCCAGGAGGCCCAGCAGGCCCAGACCCGGCTCGGCTACGCCAACGTGACTCCGGCGCCCATTCCCGCCCCCTGGTCCGAGTTCCTCCCCACCGGCCCCCGGCTGTCGACGGCAGCGGCGCGCCAGCCGCAGGGCTCGTAGGAGGAAGGCGAAGAGCATGCCGCACGCGCCCACCTCCCCCCTCCTTCGCACCGCGACCGTCACGGCCGCGACCCTGGTCGCCACGGTCGCCGCTCTGACGCCTCCCGCGGCGGCCGACGACTCGTTCACCGACCAGTGCACGTTTCCCAGCAAGCAGGTCTACTCCGGCCGCCCATGGTCCCTGCAGCGCGTCAACCTGGACGAGCTGTGGAGTCGGTCCAAGGGCAAGGGCGTCCGCGTTGCGGTGATCGACACCGGCGTGGACGTGAAGAACCGGCAACTCACCGACGCGGTGGACGCGAAGAGCGGAAAGAACTTCCTGCCGCCCAAGGACGCCAAGGGCAAGAAGATCGACGGCAGCGACGCCCCTGCCACGACGGACACCGTCGGCCACGGCACCAAGGTGGCCGGCATCATCGCCGCCCGCCCCATGAAGGGCAGCGGATTCGTCGGGCTGGCCCCCGAGGCCACGATCATCCCGATCAAGCAGAACGACGCCGAGGGCCACGGCACCGCGCAGCGGCTGGCCGACGCGATCCAGTACGCCGTACGCGCGGGAGCCGACGTCATCAACATCTCCCAGGACACGTCCAACGCGGTCGAGCCGGCCCCCTCGCTCGAGCAGGCGATCGACCTGGCCCTGGCGAAGGGCATCGTGGTGGTGGCGTCCGCGGGCAACGACGGTGTCGACGGCAACGTCAAGAAGACGTACCCCGCTTCCTTCGCCGGAGTCCTCGCCGTGGCGGCCTCCGACCGCAACAACGAGCGCGCGTCCTTCTCCCAGTCGGGCGACTTCGTCGGCGTGGCCGCCCCGGGCGTCGACATGGTCTCGACCGTGCCGCAGGGCGGCCACTGCGTGGACAACGGCACCAGTTTCTCGGCGCCGTACGTGGCGGGCGTGGCGGCCCTCGTCAAGGCCAAGCACCCGAAGTGGACCGCGCGCGAGGTCGTCGCCCAGATCGAGCAGACCGCGGAGCGGACCATCGCCGGGCACGACCGTCTCGTCGGCTGGGGCGTGGTGGACCCGGTACGGGCACTGACGGAGGACGACCACCCCCTCGAGAGCCCCAACCCGCAGGACGGCCTCACCCGGGCCGAAGCCCCCACCCCCGCCAGACTCCAACTCGGCGAAACCCCCGACGAACGCAACGCCCGCCTCGCCACCTACGCGACCGTGGGCGCCGCGGTCCTGGTGGCCGGCCTCGGCGGCACGGCGGTGGCGATGCGGGACGCGCGGCGCAGGGCGCGGAAGGTTGCCGGAGCGGAGTGAGGCGTCCCACGGGGCCGGCCGTGTGCAATAGCGGCACAGCAACGTCTGGTGCTCACGCGGTCTGAGTACGCGTACTCATCCCCCGCGAGCAGGCCCCGCCTAGGCTCGGATCACGCTGCCGCCACCGGTGATCACGGGGCGGCCGTGAGGGGCGCGTGAAGCTTGGCGAAGTGATGACACACCTGTTGCATATGGCAGTTGGGACTGTCATGGGGAGTGGCTAGAGTGATCGTGTTGCGAACATGAACGCTTGAAAGGCGCAGTGCCGTTGCCCCGGAACGGGCGACGAAGAACGGGGAGGGGAGGCGTCGTGCTTCCTGCGGACATGACGGGCGGGGTGTCGCCGGAGGCCGCCGCGGACCTCAAGGTCGGCGCCGGTGTGCTGATGACGTTCAAGCAGCGCATCGACAAGCTGCTGTCCGACTTCGAGGAATCGGCCGGAGGCCCGTCCAAGGTGGGCGAGCACCGCGTCTCCCGGACCTCCCTGAGCGGCCACGGCACCTTCCACGAGGCGGACGCCCTCTTCAGCGAGTACGAGCGCGTACACCAGGAGATCACACAGCTCTCCAAGAGGCTGGGACTGCAGATCGAGGCCATGGGCATCGCAACCCAGGGCGCCCAGAACGGCTTCGACAGCCTCGACGACGACCAGCGACGCCGTTTCTGGCAGATCCAGATCGAAATCGACCGCCAGCACGACGAAGCAGAGCGCAAGAAGTCCGGTGAGGCCCAGAAGCAGCAGAAGGACGCCAAGAAGTCCACGAAGGGATACCAGTAGTGAGCGGGGACGACAAGGCGCCGAAGCAACTGACCGACCAGCAGCGCGTCGACGCCCAGGTCGGTCAGGTCGACGCGCTCACTCAGGCGACCGAGGTGATGCATGACGCGTTCGGGCTCAAGCGTACGCGCGTCCTCTACTTCGGCCAGGTCACGGATTTCGAGGAGCACCGGCTCAACGACATGATCGACTTGGTCGAGCACGCCAACCCCGCCGACCTGGAGCACGCCGGTGCGACGCTGGCGAAGGCGAGCGCTGCGATCAAGGCGGCCGCCGAGGAGCTCAGAGGGCATCTGAAGCACGCGGGTGAGGACTGGAAGGGCGAGGCCGGCACCGCTTTCCAGAAATGGGGAGAGAAACTCGCCACGCACACCGAAGACCTGGCCACCTACGCCGACGGCGCCGGAGTGCAGGTCACGGCCGCCGCGACAGGCCTCGCGTCCGTGCGCAAGTCCATGCCGCCGCGTGACACCCGCCCCGACGCAGACCAGAAGAGCCCGGGCCAACTGCCCGCCCCCAAACAGGTCGCGGGCAACAAGGAGTACGCCGAGGCGGTCCGGGTCGAGAAGGACCGCCAAGAGGCGATCAACCAGATGAATCGTCTGGCCTCCTTCTACTCGGTCTCCGGCGAGCGGCTGCAGAGCGCGCAACCGCCGGTTTTCGAGGCGATGCCGAGTGTGGGAATGCCCCCTCCTCCCCGGAACTACGAGGAGGCTGCACGCGGTGGAGCCGTTGGTTCCACCGCGGTTCCGGACCACCGTGCCGTCACGAGCGCACATGAGAACCGTCATGTCGCCGTTTCCGGCGGCCATTTCGGTAACGACGTTCTGCCCGGTGCACATCCGGCTGCGGACACGGGCGTCGCGCGGCACGCACCCGCTGTCGGTACGGAGATCAACACCGTCGGCACGCTGCCGCCGGAGACCGTCAATCCGGTACCCGTGACTCCACCGACGGCTCCCGGCCCGGCCCCCCACGGACCGTCTGCGGGACCATTCCCGCCCCTGGGGACAGGGGTGGTACCTCCCGTCTTCGGCGGGCCGGCAGGGCGCCCGGTCGGGACGGCCGGCCCCAGGGCACCCATATCGACTCGGGGACGGGTCACCGCTGCGGAGGGCCCCACTGCGGGCGGACGTGGAGGCCGAGGTCCGGTGGGGCCGGTGGGCCGCGCTTCGACGGTCGCCGAACCGGGCGCCCGTGGGCCTGCCGCGGCGACGGGCAGGTCACTCATGGGACGGGGTGTCACCGGAGGCATGCCGAGGGCCACCGACGTGGCGAGTCCGCGCACCGGCGCAGTGCCCGGCGGGCGAGTGAACGGTGTGCCCGGTCAGCCCGGGGTGCGGACCGGCCCCGGTGCCACGGGCGCCGCGCGCACCGGCGGTGTGGTCGGGGGCAGGCCCAGCGCGGAAGCCGGTCCGAGTGCCAAGGGGGCCAGGGTTCCGCGTGGCACGGTCATCGGTGGTGAAGACGCGCCGGGCGCCCGCGCGGCCGGTGAAAGGCCGGGGCAGCGCGGAGTGATCGGCACGAACACCCCGGCGGCGGGCGCGGGCCGGGGACAGGCTGCACGTCGTGCTCCGAGCACTGCGGACCGTGCGGGCGGCGCGCCCACCAGCCGGGTAGGCGCCGGCGGCGACGGAGCGACGTCGGGAAGCTCTGGCCTGACACGTGGCTCCGTGGGGGAGCACGGCCCCGAGCGTGCCGTGGAACGGCAAGCAGGGCGCCCGCGCAACTCCGCCGAGGACAAGAAGCGCTCGCGCCGTGACGCGCGGCGTGGCGACGCGCCGTCGACGACCGACTGACCGAAACGAGCTAGGACGTACAGAAGCATGAAGCCAGGCAGTGGTGGACGCCGCATGAGCGCTGCGTTGCTTGCGGGGCGTGCCCCGAGACGGGTCACAACCGTGGGCGCGGCCCTCGGAGCCTTGGCCGTTCTGTTCGCGGGGCCGGCTCCGGCGGCGTGGGCCGACGACGTCCAGGCGCATCAGTGGTACCTGAACGCGATGAACGCCCAGGGGCTGTGGAAGGTCAGCACGGGCAAGGGCATCACCGTGGCGGTCATCGACAGCGGAGTGAATTCCGGCACGAAGGCGTTGTCGGGCCAGGTTCTCCCGGGCGTCGACTTCTCCGGCAAGACGGGCGGTGCGGCAGGCGACTCCCTGAGTCACGGGACGTCAATGGCGGAGCTGATCGCGGGAACCGGTGACGACAACGGCCTCAAGGGAGTCGCGCCGGGCGCCAAAATCATGCCCATTCGCCTTCCGGACGATTCCGCGACGGCAAAGGCCGGCGACCCCACGGCAAAGGCCATCCGTGCCGCCGCCGACTCGGACGCGAAGATCATCAACATGTCCTTCGGCTCGGACGCTCCCATCCCCGGTGGGCTCGAAGCCGTCCAGTACGCCCAGAGCAAGGGCAAGCTGCTCATCGCCAGCGTGGGCAACGACGCCCAGGGCGCCAACTACATCGGCTACCCCGCGAAGTACCCCGGCGTGGTCGGCGTGGCCGCGACCGACGAGAACGGTGAGGTGGGCAAGTTCTCCGAGCACGGCGCCTACGTCGATCTGGCCTCGCCGGGCGTGGACGTGCCGGTGTGGTGCGACAACACGTTCAAGACCTACTGCGCCAAGAGCACGGGTACCAGCCAGGCCGCCGCCATCACCTCCGGCGCCGCCGCCCTCATCTGGGCCGCCCACCCCAAGTGGACCGCCAACCAGGTACTGCGCGTGATGATCGACACCGCCGGCCGGGACTGGCCGAAGAACACGCCGAGCCAGTACCTCGGATACGGCACCATCCGGCCGGCACAGGTCCTGCTGAAGGGGAAGGGTGATCCGGGACCCGCCGACATCGACCCCCTCACCAACAAGAAGACCATCGGCGTGTCCGCCGTCGCCGGCGCCTCACCGTCCACGTCCGCATCAGACTCGTCACAAGCCTCGAAATCCACTTCGGGCGGCCGGACTTCAGCGGAAGGATCGACATCCACGTCGTCCGGAGACACCACGCTGTGGGTGGTTCTCGGAACCGTGGCTGCCACGGTGGTGCTCGCAGGCGGGGCCTTCGCGGTGATCCGCTCCCGGCGAGGCGCATGACCCGACACGACCGCCGCCGGTCACGGCCGGCGGACCGTGCGACCAACCGGCGCCTCACCAGTCGGTGTTGCGCCCCCAGCAAGACAAGACCCGCTCACGAAAGGGAATGCCGAGATGGCTGACGGCCGCAAGCTTGAAGATGAGCATGTAAAGAAACTCCAGACGAACGTCATCGACCGGTACGACTCGGTCAAGAAGCAGCTCCAGAAGCTCCAGGGTTGCATCGACATGATCGAGGCCAACTGGCAGGGCCACGGCGCCAACGCGTTCAAGAGCAAGCAGCACGAGATCAACGAGCACATGGCCGGTATCGGGCGCATGCTCGACGACTTCCTGCAGGGAGTCCACCTCACCAAGACGGACAAGGACAAGCTGGAGCAGGAACTCCACTCGACGATCTCCGGCATCGAAGTGGACGCCGGCGGGAAGACCTCGGCGCTCAACTACTACTGACGGTTTCCGAGCCGTTCCCACCGGACCGCCAGGTCCTTCTCACATCGTCAAGGAAAGAGGAAACATGACCGGCACGCCACACTACGAAGGCCTTGCCGTCAAGTACGGCACCCTGGACGCGCTCGCCACCGAACTGGGCAACCTGGCCAAGCAACTGGAGAGCGACCTGACCGCGCTCAAGAAGGGCGTGCACGACGCGGCGGAAGGCTGGGCCGGCGAGGCGTACGAGGCCTTCAACCGCAAGTCGCGGGAGTGGGACAACCACACGAGCGCCATCCACCAGGCACTGGTGAGCATCACCCACAAGGTGCACCAGGCCGGCGGTGACTACCGCGGCGGCGACAAGAAGGCGGCCAGCTACTTCGAGTGACATCGCCCGAACACGGACACCGGGGTGGGCACGCGCGGGAGGTGCCCACCCCGGTGTGTTGTGTGCGTTGGCCCGCCTCGGCGGAGAAGAGCCCGCCTCGGCGGAGAAGAGCCCGCCTCGGCGGAGAAGAGCCCGCCTCGGCGGAGAAGGGCCGCCTCGGCGCAGAAAGCCCGCCTCGGCGCAGAAAGCCCGCCTCGGCGCAGAAGGGCCGCGTCGGCCGCACCCGGCCGACGCGGCCGCTTCCAGCGTTCCCAGCGTCCGTCAGACGTCTTCCGGCAGCCGTCGTCAGGCGTCCTGCGGCATGAGCCCCGTCTGCACCAACGGCTTCCCCCTGCGTCGTGACACGAAGACTCCCCGCCCCGCGGGCATCGGCCGCGGCCGGACCCCGCCCAGCAGGTCACCCTCGCCCGGATCACCGGACAGCACGACCCCCTGGGCGCCGAGTTCCGTCATCCGCTGCATGAAGGCCTCGTAGGAGGAACGACCCGCACCCGCCGTCGACCGCGCGATGATGAACCGCACGCCGACGTCCCGGGCGAACGGGAGCAGCTCCGTCAGTCCGCTCAGCGGATTTCCGCTCGACGTCGCCACCAGGTCGTAGTCGTCGACGACCACGTACACCGTCGGCCCGCTCCACCAGCTCCGGTCACGCAACTGCTGGGCCGTCACGTCCGCGGTCGGCGTACGGCGCCGCATCAGGTCGGCGAGGGCGGCCATGTGGTGGTCCATGCTGTTGGACATCGGGATGTACTCGGCGAGGTGCGACGCCGGCGTGGCGTCCAGCAGCGACCTGCGGTTGTCGACGACGAACAGCTTGCACTCGTCGCCCGAGTAGCGATCCGTCAGCTGCTTGACCAGCAGGCGCAGCAGGTTCGACTTGCCCGACTCGCTCTCGCCGAAGACCAGGAAGAACGGGTCCTGCTCGAAGTCGACGAAGACCGGCTCCAGGTTGTTCTCGTCGATGGCGAAGGCGACGCCGCGCTGCGGGAAGCGGTCACCCGGGGGCAGCTGGGCCGCCGGCAGTTCGCGCGGCAGCAGCCGGACCTCGGGTGCGCCCGGCGCCTGCCAGTGCCGGGACACCTCGGTCGCCAGCGCCTGGGTGGCGTCGGACAGGTCCGTGTCGGACGTCAGGCCGTCGATGCGCGGCACCGCCGCCATGAAGTGCAGCTTCTGCGGCGACACACCCCGGCCCGGCACACCCGCGGGGACGTTCGCCGCCACCTTGCGGTCGATCTCGGAGTCCATCGTGTCACCCAAACGCAGCTCCAGACGGTTCATCAGGTGGTCCTTGATGTTCGCCCGGACCTCCATCGACCGCGACGCGGCGAGGACCACGTGGATGCCGTAGCCGAGGCCCCGGGCCGCCATGTCCAGGACCACCGGTTCCAGGGCCTCGTAGTCCGCCCGGAAGTTGCCCCAGCCGTCGACGACCAGGAAAACGTCACCCCACGGTTGGTCCGTGACCGAGATCTCCCCGCGGGCCCGCCGCGACCGGAAGTCCGCGATCGACGGGATCCCGGCGGAACGGAAGTACTCCTCGCGGCGCGTCATCACGCCGTACACCTCGGCGACCGTCCGCCGTACCTTCTCCGGGTCCAGCCGGGACGCCACCCCGCCCACGTGCGGCAGACCGGAGACCGCGGCCATGCCGCCGCCACCGAAGTCGAGGCCGTAGAACTGGACCTCGTGCGGGGTGTGGGTGAGCGCGAACGCGCACACGAGCGACCTCAGCAGCGTCGACTTGCCCGACTGGGGACCGCCGATGATCTGCATATGACCGGCCGCGCCGGAGAAGTCCACCCACAGGGGGTCGCGGCGCTGCTCGTACGGCTTGTCGACGAGGCCGACGGGGACCACCAGCCGGCCCGCACCCTCGTACCCCGGCTGGGTCAGGCCGCGTCCCTGCACCGCCGTGAGTCCGGGCAGCAGTCCGTCCAGCGACGGCGGGCTGTCCAGCGGGGGCAGCCACACCTGGTGGGCCGCCGGGCCCTGTGCCTCCAGCCGGCGCACGATCACGTCGAGCACCGTGTCCGCGAGCGCGTCGTCGACCTGGGAGCCGCTGTCGGTGCGCTGCCGCGGCACCGGCGCGTACTGCACCGGCACCTCGGCGGCGGTGAACAGCACCGGCCGTCGGTCCACCGGCAGCGGCCCGCCCGCGAGGGCCGAGCGCTGCGGGCCCGAGCGGTACACCCCGGAGACGTACGCGGCCTTGAACCGCACCATCTCGTCCGTGCCGAACTTCAGGAAGCCGGAGCCGGGGACGTTGGGCAGCTCGTAGGCGTCCGGCACGCCCAGGGCCGCGCGCGACTCGGCCGCCGAGAAGGTGCGCAGACCGATGCGGTAGGACAGATACGTCTCCAGGCCGCGCAACCGGCCCTCCTCCAGGCGCTGCGAGGCCAGCAGCAGGTGCACCCCCAGGGACCGGCCGATGCGGCCGATCTGCACGAACATCTCGATGAAGTCCGGCTTGGCGGTCAGCAGTTCGCTGAACTCGTCGATCACCAGGACGAGCGACGGGATCGGCTGCAGCGGGGCGCCTGCCGCGCGGGCCTTCTCGTAGTCGTGGATGTTCGCGTAGTTGCCGGCGTCGCGCAGCAGTTCCTGGCGGCGGTTGAGCTCGCCGCGGATGGAGTCACCCATGCGGTCGACCAGGGTGAGGTCGTCCGCGAGGTTGGTGATGACGGCGGCGACGTGCGGCATCTGCGCCATGCCGGCGAAGGTGGCGCCGCCCTTGAAGTCCGCGAGGACGAAGTTCAGCGTCTCCGAGGAGTGGGTGACCGCCAGACCCAGCACGAGGGTGCGCAGCAGCTCCGACTTGCCGGAACCGGTGGCGCCCACGCACAGGCCGTGCGGGCCCATGCCCTCCTGCGCGGCCTCCTTCAGGTCCAGCATCACGGGCCGGCCGTCCTCGCCGACGCCGATCGGCACCCGCAGCCGCTCGGCCAGTGCGCGTGGCCGCCAGGTGCGCTTGGTGTCCACCGACGCCGCGTCGCCCAGGTTGAGCAGATCCGTGAACTCCAGGTTGGCGAGCAGCGGTTCGCCGTCGTCGCCCCCGGAGGCCATGCGCAGGGGCGCCAGTTGCCGGGCCAGCGCCTCGGCGGACTCCTGCGACAGCGCGTCCGGGACCCCTTCGTAGACGGCGCCGTGCCCCGACTCCAGGTGCAGGGAGTCGGGTTGTACGACGATGGAGAGGTCGCCGCGCGCGCCGGTCGGCTCGCCCGGCACCACCTCGATCACCGTCACGCCCTGAAGGCCCTCCGCACCGGCCAGCGCGGAGTCGGGCGGCAGGGACAGACCGTCGAGGAAGACGACGATGTGCGGCTCGTCGGAGACCGGAGCCGCGTTCGGGTGGAAGCGCGGGCGGCCGGCGAGCCGGGCGGAGATCAGGTTCTCCAACTCGCGGCCGTCACCGTCGATCAGGCGGCGGGTACCCGCTCCGTCGACGGCTCCGGACGCCTGTGCGTGCGGCAGCCACTTGGCCCACTCCCAGTGCGGCAGGGCGTCCCGGCCCGCGCCCACGACGATGACCAGGTCCTCGGGGGAGTGCATCGCGGCCAGCGAGCCGGCCACCGCCCGCGCGGAGGACCGTACGGACTTGGGCTCGCCGCTGATGGTGACGTGGTAGAAGGCCCGCAGGGAGATCGCCATCGGAAGGTCGTCCAGGGTGCCGTGCACGGCGAGGAAGCGCTGCATCGCGCCCGCCGTCAGTGGCTCCAGCTGGTCGACCGGACCGGTCTCGGGAGCGACCAGGGGAGTTGCCAGGGCCTGGGGGCCCAGGCCGATGCGGACCTGGGCGAAGTCCTCGTCGCCCGGCCGCCGTTCCCACACCCGGCTGCCCTCGGCGACCAGCGCCCACAGCTGCTCGGGGGAGGGGTGGAGGTAGTACTGCGCGTCGCGCTGCGCCCTCGCGGTGTCCAGCGCGGTCTCGCGCGTCTGCGTCAGGTAACTCAGGTAGTCACGGCGCATGTCCGCCAGCTGGCCCTGGGAGCCGCGGCGGAAGCGGACCACCATCGCGATGGACATGGCCACCGTCGAGGCGATCATCACCATGCCCATGATCTTCATGAACGGCTGGCCGTTGGTGAAGAAGAACACCACGGAGCCGCCCATGCCGAGCGTGGGCAGCAACTGCATCAGCACGCTCTCCTGGTGCCCCCGCGGCAACTCGGGCGGAGGCTGCAGGACGATCTCGTCCGTGGGCACTTCGGACGGCAGCGCCCGAGGTGGACGCTTCACGACGATGTGGCTCACTGCTCACCAATTCCCTTGCCGGGCCCCGAGAGTTACCGTCCGCCACCCCGTGTCAGGCGGACGCCGCCGCCCCGAGAGGGGGGACGCAGGCCGCCGCGTGATCCTACTGACTTCATCAGGGACCAAGGGGCGGTAGGGTGCCGGATGTTCGCGTGAGCACACGCGGAACAGGCCGGAGAACCGGGGCATTCCGCGCGATGCGGGGCGGTACGGCGCCCAGGCGACGGCCCTCCTGCGGCCTTTCCGTCGCCCTGCCGCCCCGTCGGCGGCCCGGGCCCGGGAAAGCGGCGCAGGACCTTCACAGCGCAGACGCAGAACCATCACTGAGGGGGAGCAGCAGGTGAGCATGACGGCCTCCACGGCGGCCACCGGGGCGAGTGGCCCCGGCAACGGAGCGCCCTCCGGGGCCGGCCCGGGGCTCGGCTTCTGCCGGGTCACGATCGTCGCGCCCGACAGCCGGATCGACGTGGCGCTGCCCGACGACATCCCGGTCGCCGACATCTACCCGGAGATCCTCAGGCTCTCCCAGCAGGCCCCCGCCGAGGGCGCCCCGGTCGGCTACCACCTCGTACGCCGGGACGGAACCGTCCTCGACAGCTCGCGCTCCTTCGCGGCTCAGCGCATCCTCGACGGCGAACTGCTCACTCTGCGGCCCTTCTCCGAGTCGCTGCCGCCCGCCGTGTTCGACGACGTGTCCGATGCGGTCGCCGCCGCGGTGACGCGGGAGCACACCCTGTGGAGCGGTGACCTGACCCGGGCCGCGGGTCTGGCCGGCGGCGGCATCCTGCCCGCCCTGCTGGCCTTCGTCGCCTGGACCGCCGACCCGCGGCACGACATGCACGGCCTGCCCGGCATCCTCGCCGCCGTCACCGGCGTGCTCCTGGTCGTCCTGGCCTGCGTGCGGGCCCGGGTCTACGACGACCGGGCCTCGGCCGTCGCCCTCGGTCTGGGCGCCCTGCCCAACGTGGGCGTGGCCGGGTCGGGCCTGCTCCCGCTCGCCGACGGTCAGGGCATCGGCAAGCTGCAGTTTCTTCTGGCATGCGGCGCGGTGCTGTTGGCCTCGGTCGTCCTCACCCTGTGCTCGCCGAGCGGCGACGGCCCCTTCGTGGCCTTCGTCTTCGCGTCCGCCCTCAGCCTGCTCGCGGTGTTCGCGGCGATCCTCGCGCACTGGAGGCCCGCCGAGATCGCCGCGCTGTGCGCCCCGGTCGCCGTGGGAGCCCTGGCCTTCCTGCCCGGTCTGTCGATGCGCTTCGCCCGCCTGCCGATCGGCTTCGACCCCCCGAACACCGGCACCCGCCCCGCGTACGGTGCCGAGTCCGCCGCCCCCGAGCCGGTCGACGCCGAGCGGATCGCGGCCCAGGCCCGCCGCGGCCACGAACTCCTCGTCGGACTGGTCGGCGGCTGTGCGGTGACCGCCGTCGGGGCCTGCGCGGTCCTCGGCTTCTCGGACGGTCTGTGGGCGCAGCTGCTCGCCCTGGCGACCGGCGTCGCACTCCTGATGCGTGCCCAGCTCTTCCGCTACACCGCCCAGGTCGCCCCCGTCCTGGCGGCGGGCCTCGCCTCCCTGGTGCTGCTCGGCCTCGGCCTGGCGCTCAACCCGCCCCGGTCGTTCGTCCGCGAGGCCCTGCAGGGCAGCCGGGGCGACCTCGACATCCGGACCATCTGGCTGGTCGCGGCCGTCGCGCTGGCGGCCACCCTGGTCACCGCCATCGGGCTCATCGTCCCGCGCAGCGGCCTCAGCCCGTTCTGGGGACGCTTCATGGAGGTCGCCGAGGGCTTCGTCCTGCTGACGCTGGTGCCGCTGGCGCTGGCCGTCTTCAACGTGTACGCGACCGTCCGGTCGATGACCAGCTGACAAGGCCGCACCGACCGGGGAGACCTCACGGGCACGTGCGTCCCCCCCCGGTCGGCAGGCACGTGCGCCCGGCCCGAAGGCCGGCACACGCGTGCGTGACTCCCGGACGACGCATGCGCACGCTCTCTTCCCGGCGCGCACCCGCGCAGGCGACCGCCCAGGCGTCGGCAACCAACGAAGGGATCCCCTCGCGTGAGCTTCGGCCCACCACCGTCCGTCTACACCCAGTCCACCCTCGCCGCCGACAAGGCCCGCCAACGCCGCCGTACTTGGCTGCTCGGTGCCGGGGCCGGCGTCGTGGCGGTCGCCCTGTGCGCGGGCGGCTGGCTCCTGTCGTCCGTGACGGACGGCGGTGCGTCGGACGGCACGAAGTCGTCCGCCGCACCGCCGAGTCCGGACGACATCCGGGTCGACACCGAGAAGACCCCCAGCTCGCCCGAGGGCCAGATGCTGATCGACTACAAGGAAGGCGGTCTCGCCAAGACCGCCAAGGGCGATCCGGTCTACGCCCCCGGGACATGGGCGACGGACAAGGTCGTCGCCAAGGGCATCACCGACCGGATCGTGGGCCTCACCACCGCCGAAAAGGGGCCCGAGAAGGCCTGGACGCTCAAGCTGGACGGCAAGATATGCGCCACCAGCAACCACATCACCGTCGACGGCCGCACAGCGGTCGCCGTGCAGACCAGGAAGGCCCAGGGGGCCACGCCGGGCGTCTGCGGCGAGGTGGTCTTCTTCGACGTCGACACGGGCCGGAAGCTGTGGCAGGCGAAGATGCCCGCCGCCACCTCGGCCACCGTGACCAACACGAACCTGACCCTGGTCAAGGGAACCGTGGCCGTGGCATGGGGCGACGGCTCGGTGGCGTACGACATGAAGACCGGCAAGCAGCTCTGGAACAGCACGACCGCGTCCCAGTGCGAGGACAAGGGCTTCGCCGGCGGACGCGCGCTGCTCGTCGTCGAGAACTGCGTCGAGGCGGGCGACAAGACCTACCGGGTCGAGAAGCTGGACCCGCGCACCGGCAAGAGCCGATGGACGTACAAACTGGCCGCCGGTGTCCAGGACGTCTACCTGCCGTCGTCCGATCCGCCCGTGCTCGCCGTCGCGGCGGGCGACAGCCTGGTGACCGACCTGATCACCCTGGACGGCGACGGCAGGCACCTCGCCACCATCTCCATGAACGGGTACGACCCGAAGTGCGGCGACCGGGACTTCGGACTGGACTACTTCGGCGTCGTGGAGCACTGCGACGGCGTGGTCGTCGGCCGGACCCAGGCGTACGTCGTCAGCAAGGACAACACAGCCGTGGGCCAGGCGGAGAACTGGATCGTGGCATTCGATCTCCGGACCGGAAGGACGGGCCGCAAGCTCGACGGACGTTCCACGATGCCGCTCGCCCCGATCCGGATGAGCGGCGACGAACTGCTGGTCTTCCGGCGCAGCTACAGCGAGGTGGAACCCTCCGCGGTGGTCAGCTGGAATCCGCGGACGGGCAGCCAGAGACCGTTCCTGCTCTTCGGCCTCCCGGCGGACGACGTCGGGAAGCTGGGGGACGTCGGGCAGACGGACATCCTCGTCGAAAAGGGACGGGTGTTCTTCGCCAAGCGCGAGCTGGAGGCCTACGACAAGTACCCCACCGACCCGGTGCTGGCGGTCCTGGGCATCGGCAGCGCCGGCCTGAACCACTGACACCGACCAACGCGCGACGGACGGGGGCGGCACGCACGCGTGCCGCCCCCGTCCGTCGCCCGCCTCACTCCGCGGCAAGCCCCCCGTTGTGCGGCGCCGGCTCCAGGTCGAACTCGCCGTCCCGTGCGCCCAGCACGAACGCCCGCCACTCCGCCTCCGTGTAGCGGAGCACCGTGGCGGGGTCCAGGGACGAGCGCATCGCCACGGCGCCGCCCGGAAGGTAGGCGATCTCCACGCGCTCCTCGTGCTCCTCCGTGCCCGGCGCGCAGTGCCACTCCACGTCCGAGATGTCGAGGGCGTACAGCTCGTCGCGCTCCCGCTCCTTGCGTGCCTTGATCTCCGCTTCCGTCTCCGCCATGCCGCAGCGACCCCTTCCCGACGTAGTCACGGACTCAGTACGGTCCCGGCGCTCACCCTAGTGGGCTGGGCCTCCCCACCAGGGCGCTTCGAGGACCGGGGGAAACCGGACCGCCACTGCCTGGTACCCTGAGTGACGGCCGTTTGTGTACGCACCCCCGGAGCCCCCGCAGCAGTGACTGCACGCCCTGGAGGCCGCGCACAGCGGACCCGCCTTCCGAGTTGCGTAAGTACCCCCGAGAAGAAGACCGGGGCGCTCGGTGGGCACTCACAGACTATGAGGAGTACGCGTGTCGCTCGACGCCGCTACGAAGAAGCAGATCATCACCGAGTTCGGTACCAAGGAGGGCGACACCGGCTCCCCCGAGGTCCAGGTCGCCATGCTCACCCGTCGGATCTCCGACCTGACGGAGCACCTCAAGACCCACAAGCACGACCACCACTCCCGCCGTGGTCTGCTCATCCTGGTCGGTCAGCGCCGCCGGCTGCTGCAGTACCTGGCCAAGAAGGACATCCAGCGCTTCCGTACGCTGGTCGACCGCCTCGGCATCCGCCGTGGTGCGGCGGGCGCCAGGTAAGACGCCGTGAGGGGAGCGGTTCCCGGAGACAGGGGGCCGCTCCCTTTGCTGTACGTGCGGAAAGCTCTGGCGTACGTTCAGCGAACGTGCGGAGTGTCACCGCCGCTTTGTAGTGTGGTAGCACAACGCACTACGTATGACACAGCGTGATACGGGCCACCCGTTCCGGGTACGGCGCCATCACGTACGACGAACGAGGAGAAGCGCACCTCGCCGCCGCCGGTCCTCGGTAGTGGCCCCCGGGGGGAATCGAGCCCCGGGTGCTTCGATCGAAGACCGGCCCGCACCAGATGGAGCGCTTCTCCGCCACCGTCCCCCCGCCACACGGGCGAGGAGGGACGAGGACGAGGAGAAAACGCTAGTGGAGAACGAGACCCACTACGCCGAGGCCGTTATCGACAACGGCTCCTTCGGCACCCGTACCATCCGCTTCGAGACGGGCCGCCTGGCCAAGCAGGCCGCCGGTTCCGCCGTGGCCTACCTGGACGACGACACCATGGTGCTGTCGGCCACCACCGCCTCCAAGCAGCCCAAGGACCAGCTCGACTTCTTCCCGCTCACGGTCGACGTCGAGGAGCGGATGTATGCCGCCGGCAAGATCCCGGGCAGCTTCTTCCGCCGCGAGGGCCGGCCGAGCGAGGACGCCATCCTCACCTGCCGCCTGATCGACCGCCCGCTGCGCCCGTCCTTCAAGAAGGGCCTGCGCAACGAGATCCAGGTCGTCGCCACCATCATGGCGCTCAACCCCGACCACCTGTACGACGTCGTCGCGATCAACGCCGCGTCCGCGTCCACGCAGCTGGCCGGTCTGCCCTTCTCCGGCCCGATCGGCGGCGTGCGCGTCGCGCTGATCAACGGCCAGTGGGTCGCGTTCCCGACGCACACCGAGCTCGAGGACGCCGTCTTCGACATGGTGGTCGCCGGTCGTGTCCTGGAGGACGGCGATGTCGCGATCATGATGGTCGAGGCCGAGGCCACCGACAAGACCATCCAGCTGGTCAAGGGCGGTGCCGAGGCCCCGACCGAGGATGTCGTCGCCGCCGGTCTGGATGCTGCCAAGCCCTTCATCAAGGTCCTGTGCAAGGCCCAGGCCGACCTCGCCGCGAAGGCCGCCAAGCCGACCGCCGAGTTCCCGATCTTCCTGGACTACCAGGACGACGTCCTGGAGGCGCTGACCGCAGCCGTCCGCCCCGAGCTCGCCCAGGCGCTCACCATCGCCGGCAAGCAGGAGCGCGAGAGCGAGCTCGACCGCGTCAAGCAGCTCGCCGCCGAGAAGCTCCTGCCGGAGTTCGAGGGCCGCGAGAAGGAGATCTCCGCCGCGTACCGCTCCCTGACCAAGACCCTGGTCCGCGAGCGCGTCATCAAGGAGAAGAAGCGCATCGACGGCCGCGGTGTCACCGACATCCGCACCCTGGCCGCCGAGGTCGAGGCCCTCCCGCGGGTGCACGGCTCCGCGCTGTTCGAGCGTGGCGAGACCCAGATCCTGGGCGTCACCACCCTGAACATGCTCCGCATGGAGCAGCAGCTGGACACCCTCTCGCCGGTGACCCGCAAGCGCTACATGCACAACTACAACTTCCCGCCGTACTCCACCGGCGAGACCGGCCGCGTCGGCTCCCCCAAGCGCCGCGAGATCGGCCACGGCGCCCTCGCCGAGCGCGCGCTCGTACCGGTGCTGCCCACGCGCGAGGAGTTCCCGTACGCGATCCGCCAGGTGTCCGAGGCCCTCGGCTCCAACGGCTCGACGTCCATGGGCTCGGTCTGCGCCTCCACCATGTCGCTGCTGAACGCCGGTGTGCCGCTGAAGGCCCCGGTCGCCGGTATCGCCATGGGCCTGATCTCCCAGGAGATCGACGGCGAGACGCACTACGTCACCCTCACCGACATCCTCGGTGCGGAGGACGCCTTCGGTGACATGGACTTCAAGGTCGCCGGCACCAAGGAGTTCGTGACCGCCCTCCAGCTCGACACCAAGCTGGACGGCATCCCCGCCTCCGTCCTGGCCGCGGCCCTGAAGCAGGCCCGCGACGCCCGCCTGCACATCCTCGACGTGATGATGGAGGCCATCGACCGGCCCGACGAGATGTCCCCGCACGCCCCGCGGATCATCACCGTCAAGATCCCGGTCGACAAGATCGGCGAGGTCATCGGCCCCAAGGGCAAGATGATCAACCAGATCCAGGAGGACACGGGCGCCGAGATCACCATCGAGGACGACGGCACGATCTACATCGGTGCCGCCGACGGCCCGTCCGCCGAGGCCGCCCGCTCCACGATCAACGGCATCGCCAACCCGACGATGCCCGAGGTCGGCGAGCGCTACCTGGGCACGGTCGTGAAGACGACCACCTTCGGCGCGTTCGTCTCCCTGCTGCCGGGCAAGGACGGTCTGCTGCACATCTCGCAGATCCGCAAGCTGGCCGGCGGCAGGCGCGTGGAGAACGTCGAGGACGTCCTCGGTGTGGGCCAGAAGGTCCAGGTCGAGATCGCCGAGATCGACTCCCGCGGCAAGCTCTCCCTCATTCCGGTGATCGAGGGCGAGGAAGGTGCCGAAAGCAACGACAAGAAGGACGACGCGGACCAGTGACGTCCCGTGGCTTCAAGGCGACGGCCCGCCCCTCCTCGGAGGCGCGGGCCGTCGCCCGTACCCAAACCCTGATCAAGGGCACCAACGGCATCGGCACGGTCCGCAAGACCACCCTCCCCGGCGGTCTGCGCATCGTCACCGAGACCCTGCCCTCCGTGCGCTCGGCCACCTTCGGGATCTGGGCGCACGTGGGCTCCCGCGACGAGACCCCGTCGCTGAACGGCGCCACGCATTACCTGGAGCACCTGCTCTTCAAGGGCACCTCCCACAGGTCCGCCCTGGACATCTCCTCCGCCATCGACGCGGTCGGCGGCGAGATGAACGCGTTCACGGCCAAGGAGTACACGTGCTACTACGCGCGCGTGCTCGACACCGACCTGCCGCTCGCCATCGACATCGTCTGTGACATGCTCACCGGCTCGCTGATCCTGGAAGAGGACGTCGACGTCGAGCGCGGGGCGATCCTCGAAGAGATCGCGATGACAGAGGACGACCCGGGCGACTGCGTGCACGACCTGTTCGCGCACACCATGTTCGGCGACAACCCGCTCGGCCGCCCGGTGCTCGGCACGGTCGACACCGTCAACGCCCTCACCGCCGACCGCATCCGCCGCTTCTACAAGAAGCACTACGACCCGACCCACCTCGTGGTCGCCTGCGCGGGCAACATCGACCACAACAAGGTCGTACGCCAGGTGCGCGCCGCCTTCGAGAAGGCCGGCGCCTTCAAGACCTCCGAGGCCGAGCCGATCGGCCCGCGTGCGGGCAGCCGCGCCCTCCGCACGGCGGGCAAGGTCGAACTGCTCGGCCGCAAGACCGAGCAGGCGCACGTGGTCCTCGGCATGCCCGGCCTGGCCCGCACCGACGAGCGGCGCTGGGCCCTCGGCGTGCTGAACACCGCCCTCGGCGGCGGCATGTCCTCGCGCCTGTTCCAGGAGGTCCGGGAGAAGCGCGGACTGGCCTACAGCGTGTACTCCTACACCTCCGGCTTCGCCGACTGCGGTCTCTTCGGCGTCTACGCGGGCTGCCGCCCGAGCCAGGTGCACGACGTGCTGAAGATCTGCCGCGACGAGCTCGACCACGTCGCCGACAACGGGCTGACGGACGAGGAGATCGGCCGCGCCATCGGCCAGCTGCAGGGCTCCACGGTCCTCGGTCTGGAGGACACGGGTGCGCTGATGAACCGTATCGGCAAGAGTGAGCTGTGCTGGGGCGAGCAGATGTCCGTCGACGACATGCTGGCCCGGATCGCCGCCGTGACCCCGGACGAGGTCCGCTCGGTCGCCCGCGACATCCTGGGACGGCGTCCGTCGCTGTCGGTGATCGGCCCGCTCAAGGACAAGCAGGCCGCCCGTCTGCAGGACGCCGTGGCCTGACAGCGGTCCTCAGGACACCCGTTCTGCGACACACCCGTCTTCGGTAACCCGTCGTCGTAAGGAAACAAGAGATGAGCAAGCTGCGCGTGGCGGTCCTCGGTGCCCAGGGCCGGATCGGGTCCGAGGCGGTCCGGGCGGTCGAGGCCGCCGAGGACATGGAGCTGGTCGCCGCCCTCGGCCGGGGCGACAAGCTGGAGACGCTCGTGGAGGCCGGCGCCGAGGTGGCGGTCGAGCTGACCACGCCGGCCTCGGTCATGGGCAACCTCGACTTCTGCGTGCGTCACGGCATCCACGCCGTCGTCGGCACCACCGGCTGGACCGACGAGCGCCTGGCGCAGCTGAAGGGCTGGCTCACCCTGTCCCCGGAGACGGGCGTACTCATCGCGCCGAACTTCTCCATCGGCGCCGTGCTCACCATGAAGTTCGCCCAGATCGCCGCGCCGTACTTCGAGTCGGTCGAGGTCATCGAGCTGCATCACCCGAACAAGGTGGACGCCCCCAGTGGCACAGCCACGCGCACCGCGCAGCTCATCGCGGAGGCCCGGTCCAGAGCCGGCTCGGCCCCGGCGCCGGACGCCACGGTCACCGCCCTCGACGGCGCGCGCGGCGCCGACGTCGACGGTGTCCCGGTCCACGCCGTGCGGCTGCGTGGCCTGCTCGCCCACCAGGAGGTCCTGCTGGGCGGCGAGGGCGAGACGCTCACCATCCGCCACGACTCGCTCCACCACAGCAGCTTCATGCCGGGCATCCTGCTCGGCGCGCGCCGCGTGGTGACCACTCCGGGCCTGACCTTCGGCCTGGAGCACTTCCTCGACCTGAACTGAGCCAGAGCCCCGTCATGCGCGCGAAGATCACCTACCTCGTCACGGCCGCCGTCCTGGTCTTCTACTTCGTCCTGGTCGGCAGCCGCGGCGTGATGCTCATCCAGTCCGGTACCCCCGTGACGGTCACCTTCGGGATCGCGGTGCTGATCCTGCCGGCGATCGGTCTGTGGTTCCTCTGGAAGAACACGCAGTTCGTCCGCAGGGCCAACCAGCTCGCCGCCGAACTCGACGCCGAGGGCGGCCTGCCCGTCGACGAGCTGAAGCGCACGCCCAGCGGGCGCATCGACCGCGACTCGGCCGACGAGGTCTTCGCCCAGCGCAAGGCCGAGACGGAGGCCGCCCCCGAGGACTGGCGCACCTGGTTCCGCCTCGCCGTGGCCTATCACGACGCCCGCGACACACCGCGCGCCCGCAAGGCCATGCAGCGGGCGATCGCCCTGCACGACGGAAAGCCGGTGCAGGCCGTGTGACAGCCACAGGCTGTGTGAGAGCCACAGGCCGTGTGACAGCCACAGGCTGTGAGACAGTACAGGCCGCGTGAGAGCCGAAGGCGGCTGACGCCGGGGGGCCCTGATGCCGGTGGGCCGGACCGCACCCGCGGTCCGGCCCACCGGCATCAGGGTCGGGGGGAGCCCCGGGGGGTCTGGGGCGCCCACGCCGAGACCGA
>NZ_JBEYZY010000045.1:0-41866 GCF_040646295.1 Streptomyces sp. NPDC046197
GCGACTACGAGACCCTCACCGCCAGCTCCGAAGCCATGATCCACATCGCCTCGATCGACAACCTCGCCAGGCGCATAACGGACGAGACCACCCCCCACCTGGCGAGGAACGTACTAGGGCATCAAGGGCAATCTGCCTACTTCAAACGCCCTCTCAGAACCCGTCTTTGAACCCGCTGTACGTAACAGTGTTGGCCATGGGTTGTCATGGGTCTCGTGCGGCAGGATGCTGCGGGCCGAGGCCGGGACTTGTTGCCGGCGGCGGGAGTGCCGGCGTCCCGTGCTGAGGGGTGGTGGGCGCCATGCCCACGAGCACGAAGGACGGGCACGGGCACGGAGGAGCACGGGATGCGACAACGCCGCTGTCCCTCGGACACCGAGCATCGGGGAGTGGGCCCTGCTGGAGCCTTTACTGCCCACGCCCGCCTGCCAGTTGGCCTCGGGCGGCCACCCTGAGAAGTGGCCCCGCCGCGCGATCGTGGACGCCATCCGGTATGTGGTGGATACGGGCTGCAAGTGGCGGGCCCTGCCCGCGGACTTCCCGCCCTTCCAGACCGTCTTCGGGTTCTTCAGCCGGTGGCGCGCGGCCGGCATCTTCAACCTCATCCGTGACCAGCTCAGGCGCCGGGTCCGCCGCGCCATGGGGACCTCCCCGCGCCCCGTGGCCGCGGTGATCGATTCGCAGTCCGTCAAGGTCGCCGCCACCGTCCCGAGATCCACGTCCGGATACGACGCGGGCAAGAAAATCCCGGGCCGGAAGAGACACATCGTCGTCGACACGAAAGGGCTGCTGCTGTTCGTCATGGTCACGTCGGCCGACACCCACGACGCTGTCGCGGCCAGGGAAGTCCTCCTCCGGCTGCGTCTCATGCACCCGCAGATCGCCGTCGTCTGGGCCGATTCG
The DNA here is from genome assembly GCF_040646295.1 of Streptomyces sp. NPDC046197. Lineage (NCBI taxonomy): Bacteria > Bacillati > Actinomycetota > Actinomycetes > Kitasatosporales > Streptomycetaceae > Streptomyces > Streptomyces sp. NPDC046197. The sequence continues at coordinate 904 of NZ_JBEYZY010000045.1, forward strand.
ATCTACGGCGGAACACTGGTCGACTGGGCCAAGTCCTTGCTCGACCTGACGGTCAAGACCGTGAGCAGGCCCGAAGGGGCGAAGGGCTTCGTTCTCCTGCCACGACGTTGGGTGGTGGAGCGCACTCTGGCGTGGTGGCTTCACGCCCGCAGGAACGCGCGGGACTACGAGACCCGGCCCGAGCACTCCGATGCTCACCCTCGCCGCCATCACCCTGATGACACGTCGCCTCACCCGCCCGAGCGCCTACCCCACATCGGCAGCACCCCGACCCGGAGGAACTGTTCAAGCCGGGTGATCTGAGGCAGAGAAGTCCACCTTGCCGACCGGTTGCCGATCGGAAGCGGCAGCGCCCGGTGCCGGAGGGGAGCGATATCACTGAGCCTTGACACCTCTTGGACGCTTGCGCTGGAAGGATCGGAGCGCTCTCTCGGCAACTAACGGTCCAGCCTTGCTGCCCTGGCGGCCCGCTGGGCGAAGACGCGCTCACGCCGGTCGTTCATCTGCCGCAGGGCATCCTTGCGGTCCCGTTTGGACAGCCGGTCAAGATAGACACGCCCCAAGAGGTGGTCGGTCTCGTGCTGCAGGCAACGGGCAAAATATCCCGTTCCCTCGATGACCAGCGGGTTGCCGTCCTTGTCGAAGCCGCGGGCCACCGTGCGGTCGGTTCGGGGAATGTCCATGACGGCTCCGGGTACTGACAGGCAGCCCTCCGGATCGTCCAGCAAGCGCCGTCCGGCCACGTCGAACTCGTCGAGGACGGGGTTGATGATGTGGCCGACGTGCCGGACTCCGTTGTCGTCGGGGCAGTCGTACACGAAGAGCCGCAGGTCGACGTCGACCTGATTGGCCGCCAGCCCGGCGCCCTCGGCGACGTGCATGGTCAGGAACATGTCGTCGATGAGGGCGGACAGGTCCGGAGTACCGAACTCGGTCACCTCTTGGCACGGGCGGTGCAGGATCTCCTCACCGACCAAGGTGATCCGGCGAACCGAAGCCCGCTCGGCGCCTGGAGGTAACGCTGAATAGGAATCGACTGGTTTCCCCTGGACTCTGACCCGACGGTCGACGAGGCCAGGTTGATCGTGACGCACGGACGCTGAGGTCATCTCTTCTCCATGGACAGACGGGCTTTCACGGCAATACGACATGCCTAGCATGGCCTTGCTCGATCTCCTTGCCGAGGTCGGTACCGTCACCGCAACCGAGGCAGCCGGACGACTCGGTTACAGCTCCGGCCTGTGCTCGTTCCACCTCAGGCAACTGGCGTGCTATGGGCACATCGAGGAGGTCCCGCAATCCGGCGGCCGGGCACGGCCCTGGCGCCTCCGGCAGGAAGCACCGCCGGCCACGGACGCCTCAGCAGAAGGATTTGGCCAGCCGGCCCGCGGGCTGGAAGACGAGAGCTACCAGCGATGGCTCGCCCGACGTGACCACGCCCCAGACGAATGGCGCCAGGACGAAGCCTTCAGCGCCGTCGTCTACCTCAGCCCCGAGGAGATGAGCACCGTCGCCGCAGCAGTGCGTCAGGCACTGGCGCCCTACCAGCACCGGGAACAGCAGCCCTCCGCCCGACCCGCCTCAGCCCGGCCGGTTGCCCTCATCGCGCGACTCTTCCCCCTGCTGCCGGACACAGCGAACGAGAACTGAGCCAACAGGCTTCACATCTGTGGGCAAATCAAAGACGCACACTCACCTCACGGGCCTCACCAGAGAAGTTCAAAGACGGGTTCTCACTTTCGGTGTCCCGGTGGCCACATAGCGGTACCCCGGGGAACAATGGAGTCACGGCCGCGCACCGGTGGGGGAGAGTGGGCGTGGGGCAGCCAGAGGAAGGCGGGGTGAGCGCAGCATTCGCCGCGTTCATCTCCGCGGTTATCTCAGTCGTACTGACCATCGCGGGGACGCTCGTCGGCCTGAGGTCCAGTGCCTCGCAGGCCGCGCTCTTCCTCGTCCTCACCTGGCTGCTGATCGTGGCTTCCATCGCCACGGCCCTGGTCGCGGTGTGGCTGCTGGCCGACAGCATCCGCAAGAACGTCAGGGCGCTGGCACACCTGCGCGATCTGGAAGCCTATGTGCCCCGGCTCATCCGGTTTCGTCGGCGGCACGACACGTTCGTCATCGCGAGCGACGGCAATGCGACGCTGCGCATTTCCTGTGATGTGGAGTCACCGGACGCCGATGTGGTGCCGTGGATCTCGTTCCCGATGATCGCCGAGGTTCCTCCGGACCATGCGCCCTGGTCGAGTATTTCCGTTCGTCGGGTCACTGTGAACGGAGTGGAGTCGGACCCCACCATCGCCTTCATACGGAGGGAGCGGAAGATTCCCGCCGAAGCCACGGCACTCGACGGACGTCTGGTCGAGTCCGGCGCCGTACGGGTACCCGTCTCGCTGGACCCGGGCCGTACCCGCTGCTCCTTCACCGTCGAGCTGGAACTGATCGGCGCGTTCGGCTTCATCGACCACGAAGAGAAGTGCTACACGGACGTTTCGTACGTCACCGACGATCTCGAGGTCACGATCCTCGGCCAGGACAGTCTCAGCGTCTCGTGCTCACCTTTTGCGCAGACCCGCGTGGAGGCGCAGCAATTGGGCATGGAGATGCCCGACGCGCCGGAGTCGCAGTTGCAGTCCCGGTACTGCCAGATGACCGACGGAGTGCGGTGGAAGACCTCGCAGGCCAAGCTCGGATACCGCTACGCCATTCCTGTTCGCGGTCACTCGTGAGCCTCCTCCTCGTGCGCGGGCAGGTGGATGGCGAGCCAGGCGGCGAGGACGTCGGGCTGCGGCGTGTGCGCTTTGGCTTTCAGCGATCGGGACACGGCTCTCACGAGGTGCGGGTAGCGCAGCAGCAGTGTGGGTCCGGGGCCCGGCGCGAGGTGGGACCAGGCCAGCGCGAAACCGACCCAGGAGGACGGGCGGTCCGGGTCAACGGCGAGTTCCGTGCGGTAACCCTCCAATGCGTCTGCATATCGATGCTCGGCGAGAGCAAGGTCGGCGGCTGTCGCCCCGGTCAACTCGGCCAGGGCGGGGTCCACGGACGAGGACTTCGCCTGGGCCATGCAGCGCAGGAGATGGGCGCGGGACTGGGACCACGGGCCGTCGGGCTGTGCTTGGAGTGTTTCCGTGTACCGGCGGGGTAGGCCGCGGTCAGGTGTAGGTGCGCCCTCCCGGGCACGGGCCAGGTCGGCCACGACATCCGGGTTGGGACGCAGATGCCGCAGCCGCCAGCCTGCGCGGTGGTCGGCGGTCACGGTCTCCGCGGCAGGGTGTCGCGGGCCAGCGGCTTCCCACTCGATGAACCGTTCCATGATCCTGTCGAGGAAGCGACGGCCGGCTTGTGTCAGGCAGGGTTCGGCGCGAAGCGTGCGTATCGCGCTCTGAGTCGGTCCCTGCCATCGAGTGGCGGCGAATGCGGCAGTGCCGGAGAGCTTGTCGTCTGCGGAGCGGAGCACAGCCAGCCAGAACTCCGTCACCCCGAAAAAGGCGTAGATGCCCTGCAGCAGCCCTGCTGCGGGTCGCGGGTCGTCGCGCCAGGGTGTGTAGAGGAGTCCCTCGCCGTCCTGACTTGTCAGCGGGACCAGGTGAAGGAGGCCGCCGAGCAGGACGTGCTGGGTTTCGTGCACGAGGATCTCCGCGAGATCCTCGGGGGTGTCGGGCCGGGCGATGGTGATGGCGGCGAAGGCCTCGCCGCTGGAGGCGCTGATGAGCGGGAACCGGCTGGTGAAGGGGTACGGGGCGATGGCGTCCAGTTCAGCGCTCAGCACAGCGGCCTTGCCGGGAAGACAACGGCAGATCAGGCTCCATGCCCCGGCGAGCAGGCGCTGCCATGCGCCGAACTCGGCGTCGTCGAGGCGGCGCGGTTCGAGCGCATCGTACAGACCTCGGTAGGGATCGAGGTCGTCCAGTCGTACGGAGAGCGCGTGTGGTCCCTCCTGGCACTCGACGTGTCGTAGCGGCCACCAACCGGGAGCCGGCCGAGCGGGGTCCGCCGGGATCTCGACGGTCTCGGCGGCGAAGTCGACGCAGAAGGTTCGGCCGCGGGAACGGATTCGGGCAATGGACCACGGCTCTCCCGGTTCGCCCGGGAAGCGGGCCATGCCCAGCGTGGGCAGGGGGATGGCGCCGTTCCTGACCGGCACGCGAACGTCCACGTCAACGCCCGCGTAAAGTGCGGCTGCGGCGGCGATGCTGTGCAGATGGCCCAGGTGGACCCAGGTCGGCGCGGGGTCGTTGGGGTGTCCTCGGCGTAGATGGCGCAGCGTGTAGCCGGCCCATCCGGCGACGTACGGGTAGGACAGCACGGCCTCCAGAGCCGCAGGTGCGGTCCGCTGGACGTGGTCCAGCAGTTGCCAGGCCTGCTCCGGCGGGGGGAGCGGGCCCGCGGATCCAGGGGCGGCCGCCGCCTCGTCGCTGATGGCTCGCAGAAGCAGCAGCGTGCGACTGCGCTCGGCGCTTCTGATCTCGCGGACGTCAGCGGGGCTCGCGGCCCCGTCGGCGATGGCGTCGACGGTGTCCCAGGAGATCCGGTGGCTGGAGATCCCCACGCCGGTCAATCGATGCGCTCCGCGCCGCCGCCGGGCGATTGGCCGCCGCTGGCGGCGATCTCCAGACCCTTGTCCGCCTGCGCGCCGGCCCACAGAACACCGCGACGCAATGCGTTGTCGTCACTGTCGAGGAGATCGCAGAGCGAAACAGCTTCGAGATCCGGTACTTGCGATTCGATCACGTCGGTTCCTCCTGCCCGCGATGTGGTGATGAGCGTTCAGTCGACGCGCTCGGCGCCGCCACCCCCAGTGCCATCGCTGGCTTCTGCAAGTGCCGGTGCCTGGTCGGCTTGCGTTCCGATCCACTGCAGGCCGTGGTGCAGTGTCGTGTCGTCGGTGTCGAGGAGTACGTGGAGCGCAATGGTCCGTAGATCTGGCGTCCGGGTCTCGATCATGTCGGCTCCCCTTCCGGTGGCGCTCAGTCGATACGCTGTGCGCCGCCACCCGGTTCACCGCCTCCGGCAAGGATGACAGGCGCACGGTCGCACTGCTCAATCACCCAGGCGATGGCGGCACCTGTTCGTTCGTCATCCGCATCGCCCAGATCGGCCAGCAACACACCGCTCAGATCAGGTACTTGGGATTCCACGAGATTCACCGTCCTCGTTGGCAAGCCATCCGGGAATCGCACATCATTCTGAGTATGACTCCCCCCACGGACGCCCGGAAGTCCTCGTTTCCGCCGCCGCGGACCGGGGCGGGCCTGGTATGAGCGAGACGCTGTACGAGGAGTTGGAACACCTCTTGCGCGGCTGGCACCGCTACGAGACAGAGCAGGGCAACGCGCCTGTGGTCGACTTCGACTGTGCGCCCGTACCGGCCCCTGCATCTCGGAACAGACTGGACACATACCGGCGGCTGCGTTTGCTGCTCGACCGTGCGGAGCGGACCGGCGACTGCCGACTGACACGGGAGATCCAGGCCCACTTCACTTACCTGGCCGCACTGCTGGGCCGGCACGATCCCCTTGCCGACTACGTGCGCCGCACACAGGGCTGCGATACCCGGGGATGGCCGGCCGACTACGTCACCGCGCGCGGTGAGACGGCTCGCCGTCTCCTGGCCGAGGCAGGGATCGACTGGGGCCCGGACACCGCGCGGGACCTCGCGTGGGCCGAAGGCATACTCACGGCCGAAGCGGCGGCCGAAGCGATCGGCCAGGAGGCGGCGGCACTCGAACCCCGCGTACGTGCCGCGGCCGACACGGCGGCTCCGTACGACCTCACTGTCGAAACCGTCCGAGTCGACGCCTACTGGTCCTACTGGCTGGACGGAGCCGGCCGGGCCGTCCGGCTGCGCATCAACCTGGAACGGGCGGCCTTCACCCTTGTCCAGGCCCGTCTGTTCGCGCTCCACGAGGTTCTCGGGCACGGACTGCAGAGCGCGGGGTTCCACGCAGGCTTCACCCGGGACAGCGTTCAGTGGCTGCCTCTGCTCACCGTGCATTCGCCCTGCCAGGTCGCTCTCGAAGGGCTCGCCCAGGCACTGGCGTTGTTCGTCGCCGCAGACGACCGGCAGCTGATCACACGCGTTCGGCTGGACCACTACCTTCAGTTGGTCCGCGCCGAACTGCACCTGGCGATCAACTCGGGTGAGAGCGTTGACGCGTGCGCGGCACACGCGCTGACCCGGGTGCCCTTCTGGAGCGACTCCGAGATCGCAGAGATACTCACCGACCGGGGCACAGACCCCCTCCTACGGTCCTATCTCTGGGCATATCCTGCCGGTCTCGACTGGTTCGCCGCGCTGGCCGGGGCACCTCCCGCCACGGCCACCGCTGTGCTGCGCGCGGCTTACCGCAGGCCGCTCCATCCCGCCGACCTGGCCGACCTGTGGCCGGAGGGGCCAGTGATCGGCGGCCCCGGCCTTGGCCCATGCGGTGGCGGCCCGTGACTCTCCAAGTGCTGTCCGACTGACCGGAGTACTGCGCAAGATGAGTGGTGGACGTTTGGGTCCGCGGGCCGCGTAGTGCGCACTGCGGGCTGGGGGTGAGGTCCCGGGCCGCGTATGCGAGCAGTTCGTTCAGGGCCGCCTCGTTGGACGCGGGCGGCCGGGTGCGCCACTCCCCCAGCGTTTCCCGTACGGTCTGCGCACCCGCGTACGCGTGCTGAGCCAGGCCGTCGTCCAGGCCGGCGACTTCCCCGTCCTGAGTACGTCCGGTGACGATGACCGGTCCGTGGACCGGGTACAGGGCGATGCCTCGCCAGGCGCTTGCCAGGGCCCAGGCGGCGGTGTTCTGCGCGAGCCGGATCGCGTGCCCGTTGCCGTGGATGTGCAGGAGTGCCCGTCGGTGGTAGACGCCTTGATCAACTGCGTCGGTCGTTGCGATGTGTTCCCGGATCGCGGAGTGCGCACCGGCCGCGGGCAGGTCGAGTTCCGTGACGGTGGTGTCGGGTGCGATGCGCAGCGCGCGCATGAGTCCTCCTCGCTTGGTGTCGTGTGCGCAGCGCTTCTCAGATCGCTGTGCACACTGGCTGCGCAATGGTCACCGCGGCTGCGCAATGCTGGGGTGACCTGCGCTTTCTCTCGATTGCGCAGCCGGTTGCGCAGGGGCGAGCGGGGCGCGGGCCCTCACCGCTGTGGCTGCGCGTGGTGGCGGATCAGTCCCTGCCGGCGCCGCTCGAAGTCGACGGCCCCGTCGGCAATGCAGTCGGTGGTGAGGGGCCGGTTGTGCTGCGCAGTGATCCCGTGGGCTGCGCACTCCTGCGCAACGGCGTCGAGCGACGGGGTGGTTGCGCACTCGCTGTTGCGCCCAGAGGTTGTAGACGCGCAACGGCAGGAGGTAGCGGCGCAGGGTGGACGGACTGACTGGCTTTCCGCCGCGGCCGTTCATGCCCTTCTTGTTTGCGAGGTAGGCGGAGAGTTGCTCGGCCTTGGGTTCCTCGCCTTGCTCGGTGTGGTACTCCGCCCAGGCGAGGTAGTAGCGGTCGACGGTGGTGAGCGCGGCGGGCTCCCCGGGGGCGTCGTCCTCGCCTGCCTCGTCGATGGCGGCGCTCACCCTAGGAGTGCGCATCTCTTTGGCGGGGTGCGCGCCTGCGCCGACGGGTGTCTCCTCGGGCTGGTCTTCGTTCGGGAGGGACTCGTCGGAGGACGCCTGTACGGCGGGTTCGGCGGCTTCCTCGTGGGCGGGCGGCTCCGTCTCGTCGAACTCGCGCTGCCCGAAGGTCGCGACGAAGTCCGCCAGGTCCTCGTCCGTGGAGGCCCGATCACGCCCCTACGCCCGTGGTGGCCCGGGCGAACTGCGGACACCGGGGATGCTCACCCAATCCTTGGCAGCACACGGCCGCACGGAAGCACAACCGTTTCCCGGTGACGAATCGAGCCAGGACTCCGGGCGCGCATAGTCACTGCCCACGTGGTGGACTGGTTTGCGTCGCACGTCATCGCGAACTGGATGCGGTTCACAGAACGAAACGTCGAAGCGTCCGCCACAGCGCTTTCTCGTCATCACCCACACAAGTGAATGAGGTGATTGTCCGAGAGTCACTCTGGCTGTGGCTGGCAACCTCTTCCAGGGCGCAGCCGGGTGTACATCCGGCGGTGTTCTGTCCGCCGGCGCAGGGCCGGTAGGGCTCCTCACGTGGAAAAGGGGTACATCGATGTCGAAGCTGGCTCGTATGGCCGCTGTCACCGCAGCCGCCGCGGTGTTGACGGGTGGCGCACTGGCTACATCCGCCTCAGCCTCCTCCCACCCGTACAGCTGCTCCAACCAGGGCGGCGGCCCCAACCACACCGTGAACTGCTCCGGCCTGATCACGGTCAACAACGTCCTGAACGGCACCACCGTCGACGTCCACGACGTCAACGTCCTCAACGGCACGCAGATCAACACACTCCAGAACGCGCTGGCCAACGTCTCGGACAACGACGTGAACCTGCCCGTCACCGTCCAGATCGGCCATCTGCAAACAGCGGTCATCAACACCTACCTGAAGAACTTCGGCATCACGGTGCTGCCCGCCAACATCTCCGTATGCGCCGGCAGCGTCTGCGTCTAACCCGCCGGCGCTGACAGCACAGCACACAGTGGCCCGCCCCCCACCCAGCTTCCAGGGAGGCGGGCCACCCCCATCCCCCAACAGCGGGACTGTGAATCGTTCCGGTGCAACTCCCGATCATGGCAGATGCATCGATGACCAGAGAGAACGTGGCCGAGCATGAGGCTGTCGAGTCGGCAGCGGCTGTGTCGGCGAAGGCGGTGGACGACCGGCTGATCGACGAGTTGGTGAGTCGGGCCCAGGCCGAGGGCCTGCAGCTGACCGGCGAGGGCGGCCTGCTCCAACAGCTGACCAAGCGGCTGCTGGAGTCCGCCCTTGAGGGCGAGATGACCGATCGCCTCGGCTATGACAAGCACGATCCGGCGGGCAAGAATGGCGGCAACTGTCGCAACGGCAAACGGTCCAAGACCGTGCTGACCGACGTGGGGCCGGTGGAGACAGTCGTGCCCCGCGACCGGGACGGCTCCTTCGAGCCGAAGATCGTCAAGAAGCGGCACAAGCGCCTGACCGACGTCGACGAGATGGTCATTTCGCCGGCCGCCAAGGGCCTGACCACCGGTGAGGTCCAGGCCCATCTCGCGGAGGTCCATGGTGCACAGGTCTCCCGGCAGACCATCTCGACGATCACGGACAAAGTGATGGACGGCATGGCCGAGTGGCAGAACCGGCCTCTCGACGTCGTGTATCCAGTCGTCTTCGTTGATGCCATCCACGTGAAGATCCATCTGCTCGCCGCCCCGCTTCTGAGCGGGGCGTCTGCCGGGCCCGGCCGGACGAAGTGGGGAACCGGCGGTCTCGCCGGTTCGATCCTCGCCTCGTACACCGGCTTGACCCCAGTCGCTGTGGCCGCCGTAGCCCGCGAGCGCGGTCACGCCTTCCTGGATGCGCGCGCCCGCTCCGTCGTTGAGCGAGATCAGCGGAGCGCCGACCGCGATGGCCATGTCCATGACCTTATGGATCTTCGTCGCATGGGCCTCCCCCAGCGCGCCGCCGAAGATCCGGAAGTCGTGGGCGTAGACGAACACGGTACGGCCGTCGATCGTGCCCCAGCCGGTGATGACCCCGTCGGTGTACGACTTGCGTTCCTCCAGGCCGAATCCGATCGCCCGGTGCCTGCGCAGCGGCTCGATCTCCTGGAACGATCCATCGTCCAGCAACAGCGCCAGCCGCTCCCGTGCGGTGAGTCTCCCCTTGGCGTGCTGTGACCGCGTGGCGGCATCACCGGGGCCCAGCAGGGCCTGTCGCTTGATGCGGTGCAGGTCTGCAACCCGGGCTGTGGCGGAAGGTGCGGCCCCGGTACCGGCGTCGGTGGTCATGTGCGGACGACTTGCTCAGACGGAGTTGGTCTGGACGGGTATGAACCGCCGGGCGTCCTGGATGTACCGGCGCACGGCGAACGCGGTGTAGGCCAGGCCGACGAACCAGCCGATCGGAACGGCCCAGATGATGCCGTCCAGGCCCAGCCGTCCCTTCAGCACGGACGCGGTGGGTATGCGGACGACCAGGAACGACAGCATCGTGCACACCAGTGGGAAGACGGTCCGGCCGATGCCGTTGAGGAATCCGTGGACGACCGCCATCGCCGAATACAAGAGGAAAAACGGGTATGTCATGAGGATGTACGTCCCGACGATCGCGTGGACCGGCTGGTCGGTGGTGAAGGCGGCGGCGATGTCGTGCCGTACGAGAATCACCACCGCGCACTCGGCGAGGGTCACCCACCAGCACAGGCGCAGCGCGTCGAGAAGGGCCCGGCGGCCCCGCTCGGCCTCCCCCGCACCGGTGTACTGGGCGACGAACACGGTCACCGCTCCGGACAAGTCCAGATAGAAGCGGCCGACCAGAGTCTCCAGCCGCGAAGCGATGCTGAACGCGGCGATCGCGGCCGTTCCGAAGGGCGCGATCAGCGACGTCAGGACCATGGTGCCGAGCGAGAGCATGATGTGCTGGATGCCGACGGGGAAGCCCAGCCGCAGGGACGAGCCGGCCTGCCGGGCCAGTTCCGGAAAAGTGCTGCGGTAGCGGTGGATCCCGTGCCTGCGAGCCACGAGCACGAGGCCCGCGAGGAAGGCGACGGAACTGGCCGTGACCGTGCCCAGGGCGGCGCCGCGTACTCCGAGTCCCAGCAGGGCCACGAAACTCCAGGCCAGGACGATGTTGAGGAGACTGCTGAAGATCATGATGTACATGACTGTGCGCGAGTCTCCCAGCCCGCGCAGGAACCCGCCCAGCGCGCCGATGCCGAACACACCGACGAAGCCGAGGGACAGGGTGCGCAGATACGTCGTGCTGCCGTGGGCCACCGTGCCGTGGATCCCCATCACGTGCAGGAAGACACCCGTGGCACAGAAGACCAGCGCGATGCACAACGCGGCCCACACGACGGCGAACGCCGCCAGACCGATGACCGCCTCCTGCTGTCGCTCGGCGCGGCCGGATCCCGTCATACGGGCGAACCGTATGGCGAAACCGCTCACCAGGCCGAGGAAGACGGCGTTGACCAGGTAGAAGATCGGCTGGGCGGCGCCCACGGCGGCCAGCCCGTCGACGCCGACGTAGTGGCCGACGATGATGCTGTCGGCCAGCAGATAAGACTGCTGTACATAGTTGGCGACCGACATCGGGAGACTGAATCCCAGGAGCGATCTCAGCTCGGATCTGGGCTCGCCTTCGCTCTGCGGCCGGCGTTTCAGTACGTCTTTGGTCATGTGACCCCACCACGTGCGTGTCCATGGGCCGGACCGGGCTCTTTCGAGCCCCGTCCGGCCGGTTCGGTGCCCCGCTACGCGGGGCTTACTTCCGCGGCTTCGTCCCGCATCAGCTCCACCGCGTCCGCCACGGCGCAAACCGTGCGCTCCATCAGCAGGTCCGCGGCGTCGAGCTCAACCTGCAGGCACGTGGCGATGTTGGACGCGACGGTGGTGGCCATGAGGGAGTCACCGCCGATGTTGAAGAAGTCGGCCTCTACGTCGAGCGTCGGGTACCCGAGAGCGTCGGCGAAGCAGCGGGCGACGGTGATCTCCGCGTCACGGTAGACGCCGTCCTCGCGCCCGGTCAGTTCCACGGAGACCGCGTCGATCTGCTTGCGCTTCTGTTCCGACGCGATGCGCAGACGGTCCCTCAGATCACTCTCTGCCTGCTTCATCTTCGTGTTCACGGTGTCGCCGAGCGACATGTCGAACGACTTGAAGATGTGCACCAGGTTGCCGTCGTAGTTCACCTCCCCGGCGAACGCACGACGCCGACGTGAGCGCAGCATCTTGTCGACGATGCCCAAGCCGGTGTTCGTGTACACAGCCTTGAAGGTCGTGTCGAGCTTACTCCCGTAGTCCACGGCCATGCCGATTTCTCGCCAGGCGACCCAGTCGACGGCGACGACGTGGCAGTCGTCGCTCCTGCCCATACGGGCGAGGGTCTCCAGGTAGTAGTTGCCGGCCGCGTAGCCGCCCTGCCCGGAGGACGGGAAGACGACGGCGACCGACGAGAAGTGCACGATGAAGTCGGGACTCGAGCCTGCGGTCGCGTTGTTGAGGACGTAGGCGCCGTGGATCTTCGGCCGGACCACATCGGCGAAGTCCTGCGGATCACGCAGAGAGATCAGGTTCCGTCCCGGGATGCCGGCCGCGTGGACGATGCCGTCGATCCGGCCGAACCTGCGCTGTACGTCCTCGACCACCGCCCGCAGGGCGTCCGGGTCGCCGGCGTCGGCCGCGTAGACGTGGACGCGCGCGCCCATGCCCTCGATCTCGGTGATCGTACGGGCCGTCCGGGCGGCCTTGCCGTCGGGCTCCTTGGCGATCAGCTGCTCCCAGTCCGCCCGGTCCGGGGCGCCCGACCTGCTAACCAGCACGAGGTCGATGTCGGGCTGGAGGCTCGCGAACATCTCGCTGATGGCCAGTCCGATGCCCCCGGTGCCGCCGGTGACGAGGTAGGTGCCGCCCGCCTTGAGGTAGTCCTGCTCCGTGCCGGTGCCGAGTTCGGGGAGTTCCTCGAAGACCTCGTGGTAGGAGCACCCGTCCCGCAGGAGGTGCAGGCCCGGTTCCGGCCGGACGATCTCGCGCCACAGCAGGTCGGACGTAACGTGCCCGTCCAGGTCCTGGACACGGGTCTTGAGGTAGGGGAACTCCCGCCCGATCACCTTGGCGAGACCGGCCGGCGCGGAGTTCTCCGGGGCACCGACGGCCGCACCGTCCACCAGCGCGCAGGCATTGCGGGTGAGGGCCACGATCCGTCCCCGCACTCCGGCGTTCATCAGGGCCTTGCGCTGCATGCACAGCGTCCTCGCGGTCCAGTTCCCGACCGCACTTCGGGGTGAGCACTCAGCTTCCGCCGAGCGAACTACCTCACCAAGGCGGTGATCGCCACCAGCAGACTCGCCACCGCCAGGAAGACCTGCCACTTGTCTGGCTCAGGCCACTTTTTCCCGTCGTGCTTGTCCGATGGGACGTCCGTCAGCACCACCTCACTTTCCCCTCCCGGTCCGGCACCAGGCGTGCTGGTCCCAGGAGTCTGTGAACTGGCTGGATTCGCCGCTCAGTTCGGGAGGATCCGTGGGGCAGGGACGACGATACCCTGCTTTGCACCCGTACTTTCTAAGGAAGCGTACGGCCTAGGCCACACAATCTGGTGCTGATGGTTTAGTTAAACCTTCTCTCGAAGGTAGTGGGCTTGACTGTCTTCTCACAATCGCAGGCAGCGCCGCGTGTCCGCCTGTAAACGTGCGGGCCGGGCGACCCGCTGTCTGCGGGAAATTTTTGGGGTGACTTCTTCCAACTCCGGTCGCGAAGCAGTGGACTAGCTCCTTCCGGTTTCTGCACGCCCTTGTTGGACGCACCTCCCCCAGGAGCTTCCGGCCCCGGCCTCGTGTCCAACTGCCGGTCGATATATGGGTAGCGGCCCCTCGCAAGCGAGCTGAACCGCAAAGAGTTCTTCGCGAAGGTCTCTTTGCGAAGAACTCTTTGCGGACTACCGTGTGTCGCATGGCTGATGCAGTGGAGAGGCCGGATGGCCCGAACGTTGAAGAGGACTCGGTTGTCCTGGATGCCAAGGGGCTGCGTGCCCTGGCGCATCCGGTGCGCGTGCAGTTGGTAGGGCTGTTGCGCAAGTACGGCCCGTCGACGGCCACCCGCCTCGCGGAGCGGCTGGGCGTGAATTCCGGTACGGCCAGCTATCACCTCCGGCAACTCGGCGCGGCCGGTTTCGTCGAGGAGGACACCGAACGCGGCAACGCGCGAGAGCGCTGGTGGCGTTCGGTGCACCGGACTACCTGGTTCAACGATCCGGAGCTGGCCGAGCGGGAGCCCGAAGCATCATTGGCCTACCAGCAGTCCGTCGCCGCCATCTACACCCTGCGCACGCAGCAGACCCTGAACGAGCTTCAGACGATGCCCCGCGCATGGCGGAACACCTTCGACATGAGCGACTGGGCCTTGCGGCTCACGCCCGAGGAAGCCGCCGCCCTGTACCGGGAGTTGACGGACGTCATCGCGCGCTACCGGCGAGACGCGCCGGAGACGGCGGCCAGTGCACCGGAGGGAGCCGAACGGGTCGCCGTGATCACGCAGATCCTGCCCGAACTGGATGCGCCTTCCGTGTCGTCGCTCCCTTCCGGCGCTCAGGAAGAGGAAGGAAGCCCGACGTCATGACCGACGACGCCTCGGAGGCCGGCGGCATACCCGGCAAGAGGTCCTTACGGCCGCTGGGCGGGGTGCTGGCGGCCATGGTTGTGTCGCTGACCGGCACTCGGATCTCCGTTGTGGCACTGCCCTGGTTCGTCCTCGTCGCAACTGGTAGCGCCACCCAGACCGGACTGGTCGCCTTCTGCGAGATGACTCCCTATGTGGTGGTCAAGGCGTTCACCGGGCCGCTGGTGGACCGGATCGGCCCGCGAACTGTTTCCTGGACCACCGATCTGGCCAGCGCGACCGCCGCCGCCGCGGTTCCCCTGCTCCACGCCCTGGACCTGCTGTCCTTTCCCCTTCTGCTGGTTCTGGTCGCGCTGATCGGCGCGGCCCGGGGACCCGGCGACCTGGCCAAGGAGGTGATGGTCCCGGAGGCGGCTGAGCGCGGCCGGGTGCCGCTGGAGCGGGCCACCGGTCTGGCCGGTGTGATCGAGCGGCTCGCCTCTACCGTCGGCCTGGCGGTCGGCGGATCCCTGGTGGCGCTGCTCGGTCCCCTGACGGGACTTGCCGTCAACGCGGGCTGCTTCGCCCTCGGATCGGTGATCATCAAACTCGCGCTGCCTCGCGGCATGGGGCACGCGGTCGAGGAAGCCCCCTCGCCGGCCGGGGGAACGGGACCGGGCTACTGGCGGCAATTCGGCGAAGGCTTCACTTTCCTGCGCGGCGAGCCGCTGCTGCTCACCGTGATCGTCATGGTCGGCATCACCAACCTGCTGGACGCGGCGATCACCTCGGTGCTCATACCCGTCTGGGCCAGGGAGTCCGGCAACGGGCCGACCGAGATCGGCCTGATGGGCAGCATTATGGGGGCCGCAGCGGTCGGCGGGAGCCTAATCGCCGCGGTGGTCGCGCACCGGCTTCGGCGGCGGGTGGTGGTTCTCACCGGGTTCCTGCTGGCCGGGGCACCGAGGTTCCTGATCCTGGCCTTCGATGCTCCGTTGGGGGCGGTACTGGCCGTCTTCGCGGTCAGTGGGTTCGGTGCCGGCTTCGTCAATCCTGTGCTGGGGGCAGTCCGATTCGAGCGGGTGCCGCGCCGGATGCTGGGCCGGGTCAACGCCCTCGGTGACTCGCTGGCCTGGGCAGGCATCCCTCTCGGCGGGCTGCTCGCCGGGGCGGCGGTGACCGCTGTCGGACTCGTGCCGGTGCTGCTCGCCTGCGGCGCCGCGTACTTCCTCACCACGAATCTGGCTGGACTGCGGACGGAATGGCGCGAGATAGACCGTACGCGTGGGCGGGGCCTCGTGAAGCCGCAATCCAAGGAAGACGCCTCACAAGACAGTGCGAAAGCAGCGACATGACGTCGACGGGAGGGAGGTGGACCATCTGGCTTCCTTCTCCCTCCCACCGCTCCTTCTACCTCGCCCACGCTCCACGCACGCTCAGATGACTGCTGGTCGGCGGCGTCCGCCGCAACTCGGGGACCCGGAAATTTCACTGCAGCAAGGTCGAGGCGGGTGTCCATGTCGAGGTTGACCTCCCCGTACGGACGCACGTGCGACCAGAAGAGCGGGGTCAGGCCGCGCCGATCGGCAGGCGTGAGAAGCCGGGCCCACTCCGGTTCGCCGAGGATGTCATGAAGCATGAGGGTGTTCACGTAGACCAGGGCGGACTGGAGGATGCGCAGACACAGCACGAACATCTTCTGCTCGTCGCGCCGGTTCGAGGCGATCTCCCCGCCCTTGCCGTAGGCGATCACAGAGTTGGCTCCGTTGGAGAACTCCATAACGTTCAGGCCCTCCTCGATCTCCCGCTGGAGGTCGCGCAGCCGCAGGTAGCGGGCCATTCTGTGGAATCTGAGTTGTCAAGAGTGTTCGGGGTCAGTCCCACTCGGCGTCGGCGTAACCGAGTCGTCGGTTCATCTCGATGGCGGCCGTGTTCGCCGGGTGGTGGAGGGTCCGGATCCTGTCCACGCCGCATAGATCAGCGAATCGGATGCCGACCGTCTTCATCGCCATTGAGATGCCTCGGCCGCGGTAGGCAGCCCTGACCCCGGTCATCTCGTTGAAGACAAAGCCGGACGATCGATGGTCGGATGTCGCGGCGAGTCCGCACCACCCATCGTCGCCCAGTGCGATCACGACACCGCGCGGATCGTAGGAAGGGACCTCGATGCGGCGCTCGAGATACTCCTCGAACGTGTAGAACTCGCCGCGCTCGGGGATGTCGGCGGAGCACTCCTTGTTGAGTTCGTAGAGTGCGCGTCGGTGGCCTGGGCTATCCCCGAGCTCGGCCAGCGTGGTGAGGCGAATGCCAGTGGTTCGGCAACGTTCGATGTATGCCTCGAAGCGCGTCGCGTCGAAGGTCTTCAGGTCGAGCTCCAGCTTGACCCAGCGGCCTGCCATGACGTTGCCCCCTTCCAATCTCAGCCCGAGTCTCCCGGGTAGTCACGGTCGCCTGTCCGCCGGTTTCCCGTCTCCAGTGTTTCGGCAGCACGGCACTGACGTCGGGGAGCCGCCCGATGAACCTATCTGTCCGCAAGGGGCTTTGGCAGGATCCGGTCTCCTGCTGATCAAGAAGGTTCTCCCTGGCCATGGCGAACGCCGATGATGGGCAGCAATGTGGCCGTGGCCGGAATGCCGATTTGCCGTGGTGTCGGTCCGGCGGGTGTGGGGATATCGGTAAGAAGCTGTTGTCTTTCCGATCTTGAGAGATGCGCGTCGAACGGGAGTCCCGATTTGGGCGGTCGCGGTGCGCTTGACGCATACGGGCAGGGCCTCCTGAACAGCTCATGGGTGTCGAATCCATCCGAGCCATGCGATTCCCAGCGCAGACTGCTCCGGAGCCCACGACGACCTGAGATTCAAGACAGGGTTCGAATGTGGATGCCTCCGTCCACGAGACCTGTGGCGAGGATGATGCTGCCGTTCGGATAGGCCAGAGCAGCGACGGAGATCCCGTGGATGGAGTCGTCCAGGAGGCGTCCGGTCGTGGCATGCCATTGGCGTACGACGCCGCTTTCTGAGGAGACGAGGAGTCTGGGTTCGTCGGCGACTGCCACCGAAGTCAAGGAGCCGACCCTGTCTTCGGTCTCGATGGGTTGCCCCAGGGGCTCGCCGGACACCGCGTTCCACCGGTACAGCACACCGTCGATATCTGCGCAGGTGAGCACTGGGATTCCTGCGCGAGGCACGAACAGGTCGATGTCCGTTACTTCGCCACCCACCGCGAAGGTGCTCAAGCTTTCCCCGCTGCCTCCGTCCCACAGGCGAACGGTTCCATCGTCGCCTGCCGAAGCGATCAGCAGGCCGCGTCCTGGCACGCGGTCGGCTTTCACACACTTCACACTGCTCCCGTGCCCGCTGAGTGGTGCTCCCAGAGCGGTGCCGGTGATGGCATCCCAGCGGTAAACCAGGTGGTCGTTTCCTGCCCCGATGAGCATGACGCGTCCATCTCCCATCGCACAGGAGTCGACGCTCCAGATGGTCCCAGGGGTCAGGTCCGGCATGTCGGGGAGAGGACTTCCGGTGCTCGCGTCCCGCCGTTGCACTCCGTTTTCTGTGGCTGCGGCGAGGATCTGCCTACCGTCGCCCAGGCTGAGCGCGAGTCCGAAGCACCCGTAATAGAGTTCTCCGTCTCTTGTCTCCCACAGGACTTCCCCGGTGGTCACGTCCCAGCGGCGCAGTTGATAGTCGGGGTGCGCGGCCCCTGAGACGAGGAGGGTCTCACCCCCCGGCAACCCGGCAAGGAACAGCGGCCACACGATGCCCTCATGAGCTGACGCAATGGACATCTCTCGCTCATGGTGCACAATTCGCGCCATTTCCCCTCCAGTTCAGCGACAGTGATTTATTGAAGATTGGACGCCATCATCGAACGGGAATCCCGATTGGGTGATCGTGGGGTGCTTGGGGCATGCGGGTGGGGCCTCTGGCCCGTAGGCGTCTGGGTCCGGGCCGGTCGGTTGTTGGTGGGCTGGGTGTCACGCGCTGGCGTGGCCAGGGACACTGATTATCTGCCGCCTACGCTAGTACTTGCCTGACAGGAAAGTAAATGCCAGGATTCCAGTACTACCCCACTTGCGGCTGGAGAAGACCATGGACGACATCCCGCACCCGACCGCTGCCGAAGCCCGCGCTGCCCTGCGGGCCGCTGGGGAAGCCAAAGACGCCGCCGCACGGCCGGCACGCTCGCTGCCCGCCTGGTATCCGGCCACCAGCGGGCTGCTGTTCGCGGTCGGCCTCGGATGTCTCGGCCTACAGTGGGCCCTGCCCCACGTGACCTGGAAACTGGCGGCGACGCTCGAACTGGCGGCTGCCCTGCTGGTGGCCGCACACTGCGTCCTCGCGCAGCGATTCGAAAAGCGCCCCGGAATCATCCAGATCTCCCCGCGCTCGGTGAGTCCCCAAGCCTTGATCAGCGCATACGCGGGCGCCCTGGCGATCGCCGCAACAGCGGCCCTGCTCTGGCACCTGGCAGGCTTCGTGATCGCCGCCGGCCTCTGCGGCGGGCTGGTGAACTGGCTCGTCCTGCGGCGCGAGCGTAGAACGGGGGCCGGCTCGTGAGCAGCGACGCCCCACCGCCCGCCCTGGACCCACTGATCCAGCATCCGACCCGGCTGGCCATCATGGCCTTCCTTTCCGGCTGTGCCGAGGCGGAGTTCGGTGCGGTCCGTGACGGCTGCCAGATCTCCGACTCCGCCCTCAGCAAGACCATTTCGGTGCTGGAGTCGGCCTCCTACGTCACGGTGCGCAAGGGCTATGTGGGCAAACGCCCCCGCACCTGGCTCAGCCTGAGCAGCCAAGGCCGCACCGCCCTGTCCGGACATCTCGCCGCCCTGCAGCGCATCGCCGCCGACGCCGCGGCACTCGGTTCGGCCCTGGACGGCCCAAGCCCGCAAGCCGCCGCCGGATCCTGACGCGCCCCGGCCCCAGCACAGTGCAGCACCCGTGAACTGAGCTGCGCATGTCCAGCTCCGGCGCTCAGGCACCGGCCAAAACGACTCCGCCGCGCAGTCCTTGGGCGAACAGATCCACGGCCGCCTCCTCCAGCCGGATCCGCTCGCGAAACGCCTGCCGTTCAGGCGTCATCCCACCACCCTGCGAATACCTCACACAACAGGCATACTGCGACGATCACACATCGTCAGCCCTCAACGACATGACGCCGCCAAGGTCAGTAACTGCACGCACCTGAAACCGACTGGCTCATAGCAGCCTCGCTAGCTTTCGCCCACTCCCCCGTCGTACAGACAGCCGCCTCCACCCCTCAGGTCCTCCACCCGTAGCCGTCCAAGGAGCACTCCTGTTGCACATCACGATCAGCCACAATGTCCCCTACACCGGCGACGCCTCAACCGCACAACTCCTCGACATTTACAAGCCGGACAACCCAAGTCCCACCCCGACAGTGCTCCTATGGCACGGAAGCGGCACCAACGAAAAGCACGTCCTGGCCCCCCTCGCCCGCACAGCAGCCGGCCTCGGCGCGACCATCGTGGTCCCCGACTGGCGCCCAGAGGCAGCCGACCGCGGCAAGAACGACCTTCTTGCCTCACTCCGCTACGTCCGCGAACACGCATCCCACTTCGCCGGCAGCAGCAACACCATCGTCCTGGCCGGGTGGTCAGCCGGAGCCGGAGCCGCCGTTGCCCTGGCCCTGGACCACCACGCATGCAACGGCTGGCAGCCCTCAGCCGCCGTCGGCATCGCAGGGCGCTACGACGTGCCCTCACGCACCACTGGCACCGCACCTTTGACCAGCGTCAGCAAGGCATCACCTCTCCCCTCGGTGCCCATACGGCTCATCCACGGCAGCGCCGACACCATCGTTCCCAGCAGCCACTCGACGGACCTCTTGAATGCCCTCCACCATGCGGGACACACAGCCAACTACGTTGCACTCCCCACCGACCACGCCGGCGTGGTGATGACCGAATACGACCCCACCGCCAACACCTGCGTCCCCGCCCGCTCCCCACAAGCCCAAGACGCAGGCCGACGAACAGCCCACATCCTCCTCGAAACCGCAGCCGCCGCAGCGGCATAGCCGAGCTCTCTGCTCCTTGGCCGAGCTCGGCCCGAAGTGGATGTGCCCGATCGATGCTTTCGAAGGCCTCCATCCGCCCGAGTAGCACACCACGCTGCCCGGCGTTGCTCGCCCACTGGCGCACCTCGCTGGTCGGCTCAGTGATCCAGAAGGCGGAGTTGGTCACCTACAGCGGTCCCGTAGCAAGAGCCATGGCACCTATGGAACCGCAACCCAGAACGCGTCACCGTCCAACGCTTCTGGGGCCCTGATGACGCTCTGCGCCTGCCGAGAATGTCATCCATGCACCTCAAGGGCTTGTTCGGTGCTGCGGCAGGATGAACACTCGTGTTGATTCGTCTCGCCTGCCTAACCATCACCACGCGTTCGCCGCGCTGCAGCTGCTACCGATGAGCGACCGCGACAAGGACGCAGAGATCCTCGCCCTGCGCCACCAGATCACCGTCCTTGAACGGCAGCTCGGCAAGGACCGGGTGAAGTTCGCCCCGGAAGACCGAGCCTTCCTCGCCGCTCTGCTGATGCCGCTGCCGCGCCAGGTTCTGCGCCGACTCCGGCTGCTGGTCCAGCCCGACACCGTACTGTGATGGCACCGCGACCTCATCAAGCAGCGCCACGCCCGCATCTGCCGACCCAAGAGGCCGGGCCACCCGCCCACCGCTCGCTCGATCCGCGTCCGGATCCAGCGTCTGGTCCGGGAGAACCCGTCGTGGGGCTACCGCAGAGTGCACGGCGAACTCGCCACCCTCGGCATCGACATCGCGGCCTCCACCGTCTGGGAGATCCTCAAGAGCGAAGGAATCGACCCCGCACCGAATCGGGCCGCCACGACCTGGGCCGACTTCCTGAACTCCCAGGCCGACGCTCTCCTGGCCTGCGACTTCATCGAGACCGTCACCCTGACCGGCCGACGCCAGTACACCCTCGCGGTCATTGAGCACGCCACCCGCCGCATCCGGATACTCGGCACCACGGAGCACCCCACCGCCCACTGGGTGAGCCAGGCCGCACGCAACCTCGTCATGGACCTCGAGGACCCCGCAGCCACCGTCACCTACCTGATCCGGGACCGGGACGCGAAGTTCCCCTCGCTCTTCGACCAGATTCTGGAAGACGCCGGCATCCAGACGGTGCTCACCGGCGTCCGGATGGCACGCATGAACTCAATCATGGAGCGCTGGGTCCAGACCTGCCGCCACGAACTTCTGGACCGCACCCTCATCTGGAACGAGCGCCACCTGCGCTACGCACTCCGCCAGTTCGAGCTGCACCACAACGCGCACCGGCCCCATCAAGCGATGAACCAGGCAGCACCACTGCGCGCTGTCCCCGAACCGATCACCGATCCCGAGCGGATCTCCCGTCTGGACATACGCCGCCGAGACCGGCTCACCGGAGTTATACACGAATACCGACACGCCGCCTGACCTGGCCGGATGGAATAATCGGCAGCCACAACCCTGCCCTCACCCATGCGGCCACCCTACGCAGGCAGAAGTGGCTGCCGGGAGCCCCAGTGTCCTCACCGGGGATTGCAAGTAGAGGGTTCTCGCGCGGGATACCCGCCGGGTACGGGATGGGTAGGTGCCTGTCCGTTGCCGCGTTGCCCCGTACGCGCGGGTCGTCCAAGGACGACTCCGGCCAGGACCAGTGCCAGCCCGCACAACTGCTGGATGGTCAGCGCCTCCCCGGCGACCGCGGTGCCGAGCAGCACGCCAGTAGCGGGGTTGAGCAGCCCGATCAGACCCACGGTCCCCGCGGGCAGGTGCCGCAGTCCGGTGAACCAGGCAACAAAGGCCAGTGCGGTGGCGACCAGGGTGACGTAGCCGAACGCGAGCAGCGCCGACACGGAGAGGGAGGGGGGAGGGCCTTCCACGGCTGCGGCGACCGGGAGCAGGAACAGACCTCCGGCCGTGAGCTGCCAGGTCGTCGAGGCGAGCACGTCAACATCGGCACTCCACCGTTTGGTCAGAATGTAGCCGAAGGACGACATCAGCATGGCTGCGGCCGAGGCGAGGACTCCCGGCACGCTTACTGCTCTCGCCCCCGCCAGCAGCATGAGACACACACCAGCGAGCCCCATCGCGGCGCCGGCCAAGTGGGCGGTCCGAGGCCGCTCGGACACCAAGGGCCAGGCTATAACCATCATCGTCAGCGGGGACATCGCCATGACAGTCGAGGCGACGCTCGTCGGAAGCAGCTGGGATGCGGCGTAGACGAGGACGAAGAACATGCTCACGTTGAGCAACCCGAGTACGGCAGACCGCCACCACCACGCGCCGCGTGGCCGCTGTCTGCACAAGGCCAGCAGGACGAGGCCGGCAGGCAGCGCCCGCAGCGCAGCCCCATACAGCGGACGGTCCGAGGGGAGGAACTCATGGGTGACGAAGTAGTTGGTCCCCCAGGCCACCGGCGCGACTGCGGTCAGTGCCACCCAGCGCATATTAGCTTCCATGGAAGGAAATATAGCTTACCAGGAAGGTATATTGGTGCCCGTGGAAGACTGGCAACCGATGGACCGCGTAGCACGCATCCAGGCCGACTGGCGGCGCGAACGGCCCGACGTCGACATCGCCCCTCAGGGCGTGATCGGCCGGCTGCACCGCCTGGCCGACCACCTTACCGACGAGCTGTGCCTCGTCTACCGGCGCTACGGCCTGAGCGAGGGAGAGTTCGACGTCCTGTGCGCACTGCGCCGCGCCGGTGAGCCCTACGAACGGGCACCCGGCGAACTCGCCGCCCACACCATGGTCACCACCGGCGCGATGACGAAGAGAATCGACCGCTTGGAGCGAGCCGGACTCGTCACCCGCCGCCGTTCCGGTGACGACCAGCGCAGCCGGATCGTCGCTCTCACCCGGCCTGGACGCGAACTGATCGACCAGGCATTCACCGACCACATGCGCAACGAACGCCGCCTGCTGGACCTGCTGACGCCCGCCGAGACCAAAGCACTCGAAGGACTGCTCACAACCTGGCTCTCACACATGGAAAATCCGCCTTCATCCGACAGCAAATGACCCGCCGCCCTCCGGCCGCACCTCGTGCCTTGGGGTTCAGACACAGGCACGAGCAGATACGGCAGATGTACAACGCGGATGTGCGGGCGCAGTACCTGGCCGCGCAGGACGCCACGAACGGTTATCTCCTCAACCGCAAGTCACGGGCGGCCGGCGTCGACCCGGCAACGCTGTTGACCGGTCCCGCGCACATCGCGTACGCCTGTGCATCCAAGGACCGATGCCTGCACCGCCTGCACGGCGCCTACCAGCAATACCGCCGTCGTGCCGGACATGCTGCTCGGCCCCCACCAGGTACGCTCTCCAGGCTGCTCACCGGCTCCAACACCCAGCAGACCCGGGCCGGAATCCGATGAGCGGCTGCTCGTGCGGGAGATACTCACCTACCTCGCCTCCACCCTCCCCTGGTTCACCTCCCCCGGCCGCCCGGCTGCTGGTCCTGCAATGCGCGCTGCGCGCCGACACCCGCGGACACGTCCGGCTTCCGGCAGGCCTGCTGCGCGGCATGCGGCTGTACGGGCGCCAGGAACCGTGGCAGGAGGGGACCACGGCCAATGGCTCCAGCTGCCCGGCCTCAAGTCGGCGCCGTGGAGGTGCGACTGCTGGATGAGGCGGTCCTGGACCAGGCTCCCGGTCGCAGTGCACGCCGCCACGCCGCGCACTGGGGCTTTGCAACCCATGCCCTTGCTCCTGCCGTATACCGCACCACCACCGGTGCGACTGACCGCACTCGTGCTGGCCGTCCACACGTCCGACCAGTCCACCACCACGCCGATATGGACGTCCTCGCCCGTCTGTGCGGGCACTCCCCTCAGCAGACCGCAGAGTTGCTCGACCGGCTGACGGCCACACGCATCCTGGCCGCCTGGCACCATCACCGGGACGCGGACGAAGTCCTGTGGAAACTTGCTCACGAGGGCACTCCACTGCACTCTGCAGTACACGCCAGACAGCACCACGTGCACCGGCCCTGAAGCTCAGCTCGAGCAAAAAGACATCACTCCAGAGCAACAACACACATCACTCATCCGTACTATCTCTGCGGAAGGGCTCTTTGCAGCAGTGACCGTCGCTGCCCTCAGACACCAGCCCGAGCACCCGCGCGTGGCGCTCTACGCCTACGCCAGCTGTGACACACCGAGCCAGGGAACCCAAGAAAGGTCAACACCATGTCGCAGAGCACAACGGCCACCACCGAGCTGGCGTCGAAGTACGCCGCCCAGGTGACCAGCGACCTCGAACGCAACGCCAAGGAGCAGGAACGCATCGGCGTGGACATCGCTGCGCTGCAGGAGCAGTTGGCTGCCCTGCGGCGCGACCACTCCGTGCTGGTCAACGTGCAGCAGGCGCTTGGCCAATCCCCCACCCCGGTGCAGCCGGCGACCGCCTCGGACCCCTCCACCGTGCCCGCCCCCCGCACCAAGAAGACCGCTGGTGAGCCCCGCGCCGGCAAGCGGACACGAGGGAAGAAGACCGCCGACGCACAGGACCGCACCGCGACCAACAAGTCCGTCTCCAAGAAGACGACGGCCGGCAAGAAGCCCGCAGGTGACGCCGCAGCCGTGAAGGCGGCCCGGCCCACGCTGGTCGAACTCGTCGGCGGCCACCTCACCGAGCAGAGCGAACCGCGTTCCGCGGCGGATGTCGCCACCGCACTCGACAAGGCCCATCCCGAGCGCGGCATCAAAATCACGGTCGTACGCACCGCCCTGGAAGGCCTCGTCGCCAAGAACCGGGCTCAGCGGACCAAGCAGGGCAGCTCCGTCTTCTACACTGCCCGCCACGCAGCCGGGCAGACCACCGCAACGTCCCGGGACGAGGCACCATCCCAGCGGGCCGAGTAAAACGCCAGGCAGCACGCTGCCGCTGCAGCGGCAGCCAGCCGTGCCGACCGCTGAGCGGTTCGGCCGAGGATGACCTACCGCTTGCCGGATCAGTCCCGTCTTGCACAGGGCGCATTCTCCTGGTCCGACCGGTCCGGTGCCATCGGTCCGCCAAAGCAACGACGAACCTCTGACTCAGGTCACTGGGCTTGGTGCTGCTGTCGGATGAGGAGTCTGGCAGCCTGTGGTCCGTCCACCGGGCGGTCCGAATCGACTGCGGTCTGCAGGGCATCCGGGCCTCGTTTCGCCATGCTAGCGCCATGTCTCCGGCTGCCATGTCGTAGGCGAAGAGCAGGTCGCCGAGTCGGAAGGCGGCGGCAGGTGAGAGGTCGGGGTGTCCGGCGTTGCCGCCGGTCAGGCTGGACGCCTCCAGCGCCCCCGACATGCGTGATCACGACAGCGGGGCTGAAGCTGCCCCCGAAGGCCGCGTTCGACAAGCCCGAAGTACTGCACCAGCAGTCACTGGAAGCGCTGATCGGCCGCGCGGTGCTCTACCGGATCGCCGCGATCGCCCGGCAAAGGCGTTCGAGAACCCCGAGCAGTTCACCGCGGTGGTCCTGGACGAGCTGTACTGGCTCACCTCGTCCGCCGAGGGCACCGCCCTGGTCCACGAAATCCTCCACGCCGGCCGCAAGCACGGCGCCGGCCTCCTCGCCGGATCCCACGACGCCGAGGAACTCGGCCCCGACCGCGGTCTGATGGCCTACCGGGCACTCGCCCGTACTGCGGATCGTGAACGCGCCCGCCGGGGCCCTGAGTTCGTCGGCCTGGATGCGCACGACCCCGAGCTGCTGCGGCTGGTGAACACCGGCTTGTCCCCCGTCGGCCAACGCGGCCGCGAGGGCGAGTTCCTGCTGACCTGCCCTCGGCAGAACACCGGCCGCATCAAGGCCGTCATCCCCCGCATCGCGCTATCGCCACGCCTGTCACCACCACACCGGGACGCCGCACGAGCACGGCCTGCGAGACGGGGTCCGCGCCGCCTAGCGGTGAGGCTGTCGGTGCCCGTTTGAAGGAACGTGCCTGATGACCTCTTCATCCTGGGACCGCTCCCGGCGCATCACCGCAGCGGCAAGCGCCCTGGCCGTACTCGCCGTGGCCGTCGGCATGCTTGTGCTGGCCCTGCCGTTGAGCGTGCCCGCAGGCGTGGTGGGTTTTCGCGTCCTCCTGGGATGCGGAGGATGACGATGAGGCATGGTTCGGGTTCGCCGGGGCGTTGGACGGGTTCGATCCAGAAGCCTTCGTCGATCGCGAGGGAGTCGCACCCGGGGAACCGTGGCAGCACTACGACCAGAGCCCCAGCTACTGCGCCTACGCCTTCGCGGAGTTCGGCACCGGTTCGGGCCAGGGCGTGAGCCAGAAACCGTAGACGGCTGCGACGAGGGCGAGTCCGAGGGTGATTGGCCGATGGTCACGGTGCGGGACCCGGAAGCACAGCCATCGAGAGAGCGGGAGACGCCCCACCGCCGGGATGCGTTCACTCGGATGGCCCGTGCGCCGGGCCACGCCGGCAGGTGTCCTCGACTCTGGAATCCCGGGTGTCGCCCGACGCCCTCGCACCGAAGGAACGACATGCGAATACCCTGCAAGTCGCGCCGCGACCTGACCGTCGTCCGTTGGGGCGTGGCACTTCTGGCGGTATCGGCAACCGCCTCCACGCTGGGAGCCGTGACGGCACAGGCAGGTGGTCCGAGCGGCGATCCCGGCAGGCAGAAGCCCACGATCGTGCTCGTGCACGGCGCCTTCGCCGACGCGTCGAGCTGGAACGGTGTCGTGGAACGCCTCCAGAAGAACGGCTACACGGTGGCTGCACCGGCCATCCCGCTCCGCGGCATACCCCAGGACTCGGCCTACCTCGCGAGCTTCCTGAAGTCCATCAAGGGACCGATCGTGCTGGCCGGTCATTCCTACGGCGGCGAGGTGATCTCCCAGGCCGCCGTCGGGAACGACAACGTGAAGGCCCTCGTGTACATCAACGCGATCATGCCCGACGTGGGAGAATCGTTCTCCAGCCTGTCGGCGAAGTTCGCTCCCGCCCCCCTCACCAAGGCCCTGAAGCAAGTGCCCTTCCGCAACGGTGACGGCACCACCGGCACGGACGTGTACGTACAGCCGGACAGACTGCACCAGGTGTTCGCCGCGGACCTGCCCACGAGTCAGACCGATATTCTGGGAGCCACGCAGCGGCCGATCGCGCTGTCGGCGTTTGCGGACAAGCTCACCGGCGCCGCATGGCGGGACAAGCCCGTCTACGTCCTTGTCGGCAAGCAGGACCAGGCGATCAACCCGAGCCTGGAGCGGTACGAGGCGAAGCGGGCGAACGCCCGAAAGACGGTGGAGATCAACTCCTCCCACGTGTCCCTGGTCTCGCAGCCGCAGGCGGTCAAGAATCTGATCGTCGACGCCGCCGAGAACTACATGTGGAAATAGGGCGACGGGGAATAGGACGCCCGCACCGTACTAGGGCGTGTGTCGAAAGTGAATCTTGAACGTGAGATGATCTTGGTTCGTGGCACGTGGAGATCTGACGGACGCGCAATGGGCGGTGCTGGAACCGCTGTTGCCGAAGGGCAAGAAGCCCGGACGGCCGCCGACGTGGGCCAGGCGGCAGCTGATCGACGGTATACGGTTCCGGATCCGCACGGGCATCCCGTGGCGGGACCTCCCCGCCGAGTACGGTCCGTGGGGTCGGGCGTACGACCTTTTCCGGCGCTGGCAGCGGGCCGGCACCTGGCATCGGATCTTCACCGAACTCCAGGCCCGGGCCGACGCGAAAGAGTTGATCACCTGGGACATCAACGTCGACTCCACCGTCGTCCGGGCCCACCAGCACGCCGCCGGTGCGAGGAAAAAGGGGAGCTGCAGAAGGAGCCGCCCGGCGGCCTCACCGTCGAGCCTGACGACCACGGGCTCGGGCGCTCGCGCGGCGGCCTGACGACCAAGCTGCACCTGGCCGTCGAACAGGGTCAGAAGCCCATGGCCATCGTGATCACGGCCGGGCAACGGGGCGATTCTCCGCAGTTCGAGCCGGTCCTGGACAAGGTTCGTGTCCCGCGTCGTGGGCCGGGCAGGCCGCGCACCCGGCCCGATCGCGTGCGCGCCGACAGGGCGTACGCCTCCCGGAAGAACCGTGCTCACCTGCGGCGGCGCGGGATCCGCTGCACCATCCCGGACAAGGCCGACCAGGCCCGCAACCGCAAGAAACGCGGCTCGCGCGGCGGCCGGCCCCCGAAGTTCGACCCGCAGGACTACAAGGCCCGGCACGCGGTCGCGTGCGGCATCAATCGCCTGAAAAGGCACCGAGCTGTGGCCACCAGATACGACAAGCTCGCGGTCCGCTACGAGGCGACCGTCCTCGTCTCGGCCATCAACGAGTGGCTGTGACTGGCCACGTCACGATGGCGCTGCGTAACAGCGGATGGCCACCGTCTGATGCGGGCTCCACTGCTGCTCGACCATAGCCATCAGCTCCCAGCCCAGCCGCTCATACAGGGCTGTCGCTGCGGTATCGGATGCGACGACGTCGAGCACCGGATGCAGGCCACGACGCCGCGCTTCCTCCACTGCTTGGCCAATCAGCAGTGCGCCGATCCGATGTCCCCTCGCCTGCGGGGCAACGAACAGCCTGCTGACCACGGCGGTCATACCTCGCGTCGCCCCGTTCCGCTCGCTCCACAACATCGGGGCCAGATCGCCTTCGCCGCCTTGCGACAAACTGACATGCCCAGCCAGGCGGCCTTCGAGTTCGGCAACCCAGGAACCCAGCAGGGGACCGCGTGACAGCCACTCGCCGGGCTGATCAGGCCAGTTCACCGGATAGCCGTCAAGCTGATGGACCTCCGCGAGGACCCGCACGCACTCCGCAACATCGCCATCAACCCTCTGCCGGACCCGGCGGCTCGGCCTCTCAACAGGCACCCCAGAGCTCTCGATGTTCACTCCGGCATAGAAACACAGGCCACAGAGTCACAACCAGCCACTTTTGACACACGCCCTAGCTTGATCTTTAACCTCTGGCCTCGAACGACGTGTCGTACTTGATCACTCGCGTCGGTAACCGCCGTACGCGCGGGCGGCCTTCGGCTGATCATGTGCTCCGACCAAGGAATACACCTGACCAGCACGAAGGCCGTGAGGATGAGTGTGTTGCATCATGCTGTCCGGCAGGAGCCGTTCGCGGAACTGTCACGCTTCCGGGGCGAGTTCTACTCCTGCCTGACTCGGCGTGCGGATGCGCTGCTCGAGCTTGCTGACGCGGTGCTGTGTGTGGATGGCCCGGTGCGGTCGCTGGTGGAGCTGTCGCTGGTGGGCGAACACCGCCGCGGGCACGGCGGGCTGTATGACGCTCTGGCCGCAGGCCGGGTGGACATCGCCCGGCTGCGGCGGGCGCTGGCCGCAGTGTCTCTGCCTCGGGCAGCGGACGGCCGGCTGGTGCTGGCCGCCGACATCACCTGCTGGCTGCGCCCCGATGCGCACACCTCACCGCAGCGGATCCTGTGCCATACCTACGGCCGTGGCAAGGACCAGCACATCCCCGTCCCCGGCTGGCCGTACTCGATGATCTGCGCACTGGAATCGGGCCGTAGTTCGTGGACCGCGCCGCTGGACGCCCTGCGGCTGGCTCCGGGCGACGACGCCGCCACCGTCACCGCACGGCAGATGCGCGAGCTGGTCGAGCGGCTGATGGAGGCCGGGCAGTGGAAGGACGGCGATCCGGACGTGCTGATCGTGGTGGACGCCGGATACGACGTTCCCCGACTGGCCTTCCTGCTGAAGGATCTTCCGGTGCAGGTGCTGGGCCGGATGCGCTCGGACCGCGTCCTGCGCCGGGCGGCCCCACCGCGCGAGCCGCATACGATGGGCCGTCCACCGCGTCACGGCGGCGAGTTCGTCTTCGGCGACCGAACCACGTGGGGCACACCCAATGTCCAGACCGTGACCGAGACCCGTCTGTATGGCACAGCCACCGCCCAGGCATGGGACAGGCTCCACCCGCGGCTGACCCATCGCTCCGCCTGGACCGCTCAGCTGGGCGTCCTCCCGGTCATCGAAGGGACCGTGATCCACCTGCGGGTGGACCGCCTGCCCAGCGGCGCCACCCCGAAGCCGGTATGGCTGTGGTGGTCAGGCACCGACGCCACCGAAGCTGACGTCGACCGGCTCTGGCAGGTCTTCCTGCGACGCTTCGATATCGAGCACACCTTCCGGCTGTTCAAGCAGACCCTGGGCTGGACCTGCCCGAAGATCCGTACTCCCGAGGCGGCCGACCGATGGACCTGGCTGATCCTCGCCGTCTACACCCAGCTGCGGCTGGCCCGACCGCTGGCCGTCGACCTGCGCCGACCGTGGGAGAAACCGAGCCCGCCGAACAGGCTCACCCCTGCCCGCGTCCGCCGCGACTTCCGGCACCTCCGCCCACACGTCGCCTGCCCCGCCCAGGCACCGAAACCCTCCCGCCCTGGCCCGGGACGGCCACCCGGCCGCAAGAACACCCGGCCCACCCCACGCCACGACGTGCACACAGTCCGCAAAACAGACACCGCGAGACCCAGCAAGAAGAAGTCAACGGACCCACGACCCCGCCGCACAGGTTAAAGATCAAGCTAGTACTCCAACCGTAGATGTGATGCTGTCATGCACCGCAGCCGTTGTCGGCACTGTCGGACAGCGGCCTGACCCAGCGGGTCCACTGCTCCTCCGCGTGGTAACCGGCGGCGCGCCAGGCATGCTGACCGAGTTCGTTGTGGTCCAGGACCATTGCATCGGCCCGGCGGCCGCCGAGTGTCACGAAGCGTTCGTGGGCGGCGGCGATTAGCGCCGCGGCGATGCCCTGGCGGCGCTGGTCCGGGTCGACTGCCAGCCGGTAGAGGTGGCAGCGCCAGCCGTCGTAGCCGGCGATGACTGTGCCGACAATGGCTCCGTCCTGTTCGGCCACCAGCAGGGCCTCTGGGTCACGGACGAGTAGGCGGGTGACCCCGTCCTTGTCGTCGGTGATGCTGGTGCCCTCGGCCGACCGGGCCCAGAAGGCCAGCAGTGCGGGAACCTCGGCGATGCTCGCGGTACGGATTTTGATGTAGCCCATCAGGGTTGTCTAACAGGAGCGGCACCAGCGGAGCAGGGCATTTCGGCTATCGGACACTGACTCAACGACGACACCCAGCACGGACTCGGGTGCGGCCGCCGGTAATCATCGTGAGGTGTGTGGACTGACCATGAAGCGGTGGCCGCAGGTCACAGCGTAGTGCCCGCCGGGTGGCGGGCCATGTTTGAGGGCTTGATCGGCCAGATCGCGGGCCGCTTCGCGCGGGTTGAACCCAGGCTTCGAGCCCGGCAGTTGGTGCTCGGCTTGCTGGCTGACCTGCCGCGCAAGAACTGCTGGACGAGCGCCGAGCACTCCGGGGACACCAGCCCGGACGGGCTGCAGCACCTGCTCGGCCGGGCCAAATGGGACGCCGACCTGGTGCGGGCCGACCCGCGCGCCTTCATAGTGGAGCATCTGGCCGATGACCAGGCCGTGCTGGTGATGGATGAGACCGGCGACCTGAAGAAGGGCACGCATACCGTCGGCGTGCAGCGTCAGTACACCGGCACCGCCGGACGAATCGAGAACTCCCAGGTCGCCGTCTACCTCACCTACACCTCCCCACACGGACACGCAGGCATCGACCGCGCGCTCTACCTGCCCAAATCCTGGACCAGCGACCCGGAGCGATGCCGACAGGCCGCCACCCCAGACGAGGTCGGCTTCGCCACCAAGCCCCAACTCGCCCAGCAGATGATCGAGCGGGCCCTAGACGCTGGAGTCCCGACCGCCTGGGCAGCCGGCGACGAGGTCTACGGCAACAACCCGAACCTCCGCTCCGCCCTGGAGAAACGGCAGCTCGGCCACGCGCTCGCGGTCTCCAGCACCCACCGCATCCCCACCCCGGCCCGACCGCAGCGCGCCGACCACCTCGCCAAACGCATTCCACGCCGAGCCTGGCAAAAGCTGTCCGCCGGGACGGGTGCGAAAGGCCACCGCCGGTACGACTGGGCACAAGTCGCCATTACCGCAAACGATCTGCCGGGCCACCAGCACCTACTGGTCCGCCGCAACCGCACCACCGGCGAACTCGCCTACTACCGCTGCTGCTCACCCCGCCCAGTGCCACTGCTCACCCTGGTCAAAGTTGCCGGCAGCCGCTGGACGGTGGAGGAGACGTTCCAAAGCTCGAAGACCCTGGCCGGACTGGACGAGCACCAGGTCCGCCGCTGGGACTCATGGCACCGATGGGTCACCCTGGCCGCCCACGCCTTCCTCGCCGTCACCGCAGCCCTCGAACGCCGCCATACCCCGGCCGACGACGGCACCAGCCCCGACGGCCTCATCCCGCTCACCTGCAACGAGATCCAGCGCCTGTTCACCGCACTGCTGCTCCAGCCCGTCCACGACCTCGCGCACCGACTGCGCTGGTCCACCTGGCGCCGACGACACCAAGCCCGCGCCCGCCACAGCCACTACAGCCGCCAAGCCGCCCTGCAACCATGAAGATCACATCTACGGCTGGAGTACTAGGCTGAGGATGTCCACATATGCCGGGGTCGATGTCCGCGGACACCTCCCGTTCTTTCACGTCGACGGCATGCACCCACCAGGAAGTGGCGGTCCGGGCCGTTGCCCGGAGGCGGCGCCGGACCGAGAGGGCTTCTGTATCCGGCGTCGTTGGCCAGCCTTCGGAACACCGGATTGGTCCGTCCAATTACGCCGGCAGATCTCTGCACTTCAAGAAAAACTCATCACGGGAAATTCTTCACTGAAATCCCACGCATTCGTGTCCCACATCCCCCAGACGAAGTGCGTCAAATCCCGTTGAAAATTTCGCGAGGCCGAAATATGCGCATCTCGGTCGGCCACGAGTTGCAAGCAGCTGGATACGTGCCCACACTTGATGGGCAAGTTTGAACCGGTCGCCTCATGCCCTGTCGAGGGCAGTGTGTTCCCGGAGGACCGTCCCATGGTCAAGATCCTGTGTGTGCTGACCGGCGCGAGTTACTGGACCCTGAAGGACGGGCACCGACATCCCACCGGGTACTGGGCCGAGGAGTTCGTGGCGCCTTACAGCGTGTTCACCGAGGCCGGACACGAGGTCACCGTGGCAACTCCGCACGGGGTCGTGCCCGTCGTGGACACGATGAGCCTCAGGCCCCGTATGGCGGGCGGCGAGGAGAACGCGCTGCGGGAGGAGGCCGTCATCGAGGAGGCGGACGAGCTACGGCATCCCTTCTCCCTGAAGGATGTGCGCCTCGACGACTACGACGCGGTCTACTACCCCGGAGGCCATGGCCCGATGGAAGACCTCGCGGTCGACCCGGACTCCGGGTCACTGCTGCGGGAGGCACTCGCCTCCGGCCGTCCACTCGGCATCGGCTGCCATGCCCCGGCCGCTCTCCTCGCGACCCGTGACGCGAACGGCGGCACGCCTTTCGCGAACTACCGGGTGACGGGTTTCTGCAATGAGGAGGAGGCCGGAGTCGGTTTCGCCGAGAAGGCCAAGTGGCTGCTGGAGGACGAGCTGAAAAAGCTCCCCACCGAGTACTCCCGGGGCCCCGCGTGGGAGCCGTACACGGTCGTGGACCGCAACCTCTTCACGGGGCAGAACCCCGCGTCCTCGGGACCGCTCGCCAAGGAGCTCGTCGAAGCTCTGCCCTGACCTCGCTTACGTCGAGTTCAGTGAGGCCGCTCCCCGATCCGCTCGGCAGCCTTTTCGGCGATCATGATCGTGGGTGCGTTGGTGTTTCCACTGATGACAGTCGGCATGACCGAGGCGTCGACGACACGGAGTCGCTCGACTCCGTAGACCTCCAGATCCGAATTGACGACGGAGTCGTGTCCGGTTCCCATGGCGCAGGTGCCCACCGGGTGATACGCCGTGGCACTCCATCTGCGGACGTGCTCTTCGAGAGCCGCGTCGTCCAGACCGTCCAGGTCGTCACTGGCCGGCAGGTACGACCGCCCCAGGTATTCGGCGAACGGTGCGCGGTGGGCGATGCCCATGACCGCTCTGAGTCCGGCGACCATGACCGACGCATCCACGGGCACGTCGAAGTACCGGGGATCGATCAACGGCGGGGCCTGCGGATCAGCCGACGCGAGACGGACGGTGCCGCGAGTCTGCGGGTGCAGGGGGACGCAGTTCATCGTGAACACCGGCCGGTCAGGTTCTTCCTCACCGCTGCGAATGAGTGCCGTGGCCCCTCCCACCAGCTGGACGTCAGGACGGCTTTGGCCGTCCGTGACATTGAGGAACGCGCCGACCTCGCCGTAGTTGGAGGCGAAGGGCCCGTCGCCGTGTGTGCGCCACCGTTCGAGGTTGTCCGAGGTGAGCAGGTCCCGGACGATATCAGTGGAGTTCCGGGTCTCCCACACGATGGGAGCCATCAAGTGGTCCTGCAGGTTACGCCCGACGCCGGGCAGGGGGACTCGGACGTCTATCCCCACATCGTGCAGCTCGTCGGGATCGCCTATGCCCGACAGGAGCAGCAGCTGGGGCGAGTTGATGGATCCGCCGCAGAGCAGAATCTCCCCGTCGGCGTGGGCCGTCTGCTCCTGTCCGTCCCGGAGATAGGTGATGCCGGCCGCGCGTGATCCGTTGAGTGTGATCTTTGTTGCCAGGGCGCTGGTGCGTACCGTGAGATTGGGTCGGCCGAGGGCCGGGCGCAGATAGGCGTCGGCCGTGGACCAACGTCGCCCGTAATGGCATGTCACCTGGTACAGGCCGGCGCCGACAGGGGACGCACCCGCGAAGTCGTCGTTGCGGTCCAGTCCCCATTCCACGGCGGCGTCCAGCCAGGATTGTGAGAGTTCGTGGGTGTAGGTGCGGTCCTCGACGTGCAGGGGTCCGTTCGAACCGTGGTAGGGCTCGCCGAGGCGGCGGTTGGACTCGGACTTCATGAAGTAGGGCAGGACGTCGTCGTAGCCCCAGCCTTTCGCACCGTGCTCATCACGCCAGCTGTCGTAGTCGTTCCGGTTGCCCCGGGTGTAGATCATGACGTTGGTGGATGATGAGCCGCCCAGAGTCTTTCCCCGGGGCCAGGAGAAGGTACGCCCCGGCTGGGGCTGCTCGACCGTACGGTAGGTCCAGTCGGTATTCGATCCGAAGAGCATTCCGAGCGCGGCTGGGATGTGGATGAGTTCGTCGGCGTCGGGGCCGCCCGCTTCGAGGAGCAGCACCCGAACGCGGTCGTCGCGGCTCAGGCGGTCTGCGAGTACGCAACCGGCGCTGCCGGCGCCCACGATGACGTAGTCGAATCCTTCGGTTCCGGTGGAAGTCATGCTGGTTCCCTCGCCCGGCGAGCGGCCGTCGCCCGGACTCGCCGAGCCGGGCTACGGCTGTCGCATCAGGGGTGGTAGATCGACTGGAGTTGCTGGTATGCGTGAAGTCCCTCGGGCCCCAGTTCGCTGCCGAGTCCGCTGGCCTTCCTGCCTCCGTAGGGGGAGGCGAGGTCGGGCAGATAGCCGTTGAGCCCGACGGTGCCGGTCCTCAAACGGCGGGCCACCTGGGCACCATGGTCCAGGTCCGTGGTCCAGACGGTGCCGGCGAGGCCGTAGGCCGACTCGTTCGCCAGGCGCACTGCCTCGTCCTCGCCGTCGTAGGGTGTGATCGTGAGGACCGGGCCGAAGATTTCTTCCTGCGCGATGGTCGATGAGTTCTCGACGTCGACGAATACGGTGGGTTCGACGAACCAGCCTCGATCGAGGCCGGATGGCCGACCTCCTCCGGTGGTGAGCCGAGCCCCTTCGTTGAGGCCGGTCTTGATGTAACCCAGGACCCGTTCGCGCTGGCGCTGGCTGACGAGTGGGCCGATCTGGGTGTCGGGGTCGAGCGCGTCACCGACGACGGCGTCACGGGCCATCGCCGTACAGAACTCGACCACTTCGTGATACCTGTTGCGGGGGGCCAGGATCCTGGTACTCGCGTAACATGTCTGACCGTTGTTCAGCAGACTGGCCATGAAGAACTGCTCTGCGTTCGCGGCGAGGTCGGCGTCGTCGAGGACAACGGCGGCGGACTTGCCTCCCAGTTCCAGGGTTACCGGCCGCAGCAACTCGGCGCATGCGGCAGCCACTTGGCGTCCCGCTCTGGTGGATCCGGTGAACGACACCTTGTCGATGTCAGGATGGGAGACCAGATAGGCGCCGGTGTCACGGCCGCCCGGAACGATGTTGATCACGCCGTCGGGAATTCCCGCTTCCTCGACGGCCTCCGCCAGCAGCACCGAGTCGAGGACCGTCTCCGGAGCCGGCTTGAGGACGAGCGCGCAACCGGCCGCCAGAGCCGGGGCCACCTTGAAGAAGGCGATGGTCTGAGGGAAGTTCCAGGTCATTATGGCGGCTACGACGCCTGCGGGTTCCCGTCGGACCAGCGTGGTGCCACGGGGCAGTCCAGTACGCAGTTCCTCGGACGTCATGCTGTCGGCCAGACCCGCGTAGTAGCGCAGCAGGGCTGACGGCACCACCCCTTCGAAGGACCGGGCGACAGTGATCGGCATGCCGTTCTGCGCGCTGACGGCGGCGGAGGTCGCCCCCTTCCTGGCATCGAGCGCATCCGCGAGACGGATCATGGCGGCCGCGCGATGTTCAGGGCCCCAGAAGGACCAGCCGGTCGGTGCGTCGAATGCGGCACGAGCGGCTCCGACCGCCCGGTCGATGTCGTCCTGAGAACCGTCCGGAACGGCACCGAGATGATCGCCGGTACTCGCGGATGCGACGTTGATGACACGGTCACCGGACGTGTGCACCCAGCGTCCGCCGATGAACAGTTGGTTGGGATCCATTGGTGAACTCTCCCCACGGCATGGCCTTGGGACCACGACATTCCGTGGTGTTCGATACGTGGATGACCAGCGGGTACGAGGGTGCTCAGCGCGGTACGCAGGCCGCTGCCGGTCATGACTTTCCTGCGCAGTGGCCCGGCGCGTCGAACCTGCGGGGGGGCCACATCTGCGACGCCCCTTGCGGCTGGTACCGGCCCGGGGGGAGCGCTTTCATGATTCACAACTGAATGAATCCGACATTACACCTATCTGGGGTAGCCTGTCACCAGATGGGTGAAATGTGGGAGTAAATGCTGTGGCCGCCTCCCGACGAGGGAAGGCCGGACCGGCGGCTCAAGACATCACACGAGGCCACTGAGCATCGCGGTCGGCAGGCCGGCCCCCGGGTGCGTGACATCGCACCATGAGCAGGACGCCTCAAGGAGAGGCGGCACATCGTGAGGACATATGGCGGAGCCACGGCGGAACAGCGCGCTTCGCTCCGCCGTCGGCGCCTCATGGAAAGCGGACTCGAACTTTTCTCCACCCAGGGATACGCCCGCACATCGATCAGTGCGGTTCTCCGCCACGCCGGACTCAAAGACAGGTACTTCGCGGAGAGCTTCGCGTCCCTCGACGATCTCATGGCAGCGCTCATGAGAGACATCTACGAGGAACAGATCAGCCGGTGCACCGAGGCGATCGCCACAGACCAGCCGCTGCGCGACCGGGCTCGAAACATGATCGACCTCATCGCCGGGCTTCCTCTGGAAGACCCCAGAAAAGGGCGCGTCAAACTCACGGAATCCCTGGGTGCCGGTCCCCTCACAGCACGCGAACGGCGTCTGGGCCTGCAGCGAATGAGCGGCCTCGTGGACTCCCTCCTGAGGGAAGGGCTTCATGATCCCCGGATCGACACCGCCACCCTGTCCGTGGCCGTCGTGGGCGCGGTCAGCGAGATGCTGCTGAGCTGGTTCAACGGAGATCTGGGCATCTCAAGGGAGGAACTGGTGGAGCAGGGCCTTTTCCTCTTCGAGGCCATCACCGAGCATGCCTCGGCAACATCACGAGAATGACAGGGCAGCCACCGTCAACAGCTCCCAAAGACCATCCGGAGTCATCGTTCACCACGCTCAGCCGACCGCATCCACCGGCACCGCCACCTCCCCACCCGGCTTCCCGTCGGGTGGTGACTCAGCCGTTCACGACACCCGCGCGAGCTGGGTTGCTCGTCAGCTCAGCAGCGATCGAGGCCGTGCGGCCAGGATTGCCTCGGCCTCGTCACTGATCGTCCGGACCACTTCCGCGGCGGGACGGACGGCATCGACGAAGATCGCCGACTGGCCATAGAGAATCGCGCTCGTGTCAGGGTCGGGCGGGTCCTCAACGGGACTGACGCCCTTGGGGGGCGCGAATTCCTCTTCGCGGCCCCGCAGCGTCGCCTCGCGCTCTGACCACTCATCGGTGAACCGATTGCGGCGGACTCGTTCACCGATGGTCGCCGGCCACGGCAGCCCCGACACAATGTCGTAGGTCCGCGTCCATACGGTGTCGCTGCCATCACTCTCGACGATCAGGCGCTTGTGGACATCGTTTACCTCGATCGCTTCGGTCGTGGCGAGAAACGCCGTGCCCAGCCAGGCGCCGTCCGCCCCGGCAGTGAGGACGGCCGCGAGTGTGCGGCCATCGCCAATGCCTCCTGCGGCCAGCACCGGAACATCGGGGTAGCGCCTCACGATCCCGGCCAGGAAGGGCAGGAGGCCCATCGTTCCGGTATGGCCGCCAGCCTCGGTACCCTGCGCCACGAGGACATCGGCACCCGCGGCGACGGCCGCCTGTGCGTCGTCGTAGTTCTGTACCTGGCACATCACCCGGGCTCCTGCGGCCTTGGCTCGGGCAAGCCACGGCTGCGGGTCGGCGAACGACAGTGCGATGACCTCTGGTCGCTCTTCCAGAGCGGCCTCGAAATGCGGTTCGGTGAAGGGGAGGAACGGCGTGATGAAGCCGACTCCGAACGGGAGGTGAGTCGTGGCGCGAATGGTCGCGATCTCCGCACGGATCCAGTCAGGCCCTTTCCAGGGATGTGTACCCCCGAAGGAACCGAGCCCGCCGGCCGCGGAGACCGCGGCGGCGAGTGTTCCGCCGCTGTGCAAGGCCCTCGGGG
This sequence comes from Streptomyces sp. NPDC046197, assembly GCF_040646295.1. NCBI lineage: Bacteria > Bacillati > Actinomycetota > Actinomycetes > Kitasatosporales > Streptomycetaceae > Streptomyces > Streptomyces sp. NPDC046197. Next base: position 39,974 of record NZ_JBEYZY010000045.1, read on the forward strand.
CCGCCATCACCGGGTAGGTGATACCGAACATTTCGGTGAATCTCGTATGCAACATGGGTAGACGCTAGCGAACACGGTGAGTCCGGCCCACCAGAAGCGCCGTCTCGCCCGCGTGGAGCTACTCGATCGCAAAATGGAACCGCGGAGCGCCTGACCCGTCAGTCGGAGTGTTAGATGGTGCCGTAAAGCTCATAACACGATCTTGTTAAAGTGCTCTGGTTGGGCGTGAACGATGTGATGATTCGGCCGTTCGGGCGGCTGCGAGTACTCGGCCGTGGATCGTGGACGACGATTTGTGGTTCGACTGAATCGCAACACACGGCAGGGGAAGGCCCGCGCTATTCTTCGCGGACGGTGCAGTGGGCAAGTAAAAGTCTGCGCAACTGAGCGCATGCTGATGTTGTGAGGCTGATCAGGAACCAGCTCCGGGCAGCTTCTGCGACAGTTCGATCATGTTGCCCCACGGGTCGCGGAAGAACGCCAGTCGCCGGCTGATGTCCTCGATCTCGAAAGGTTCACCGATAAGGTCGACACCACGGCCAGCGAGTTCCGCACGTGCTTCGTCGACATCGGCGACATGGAAGCACATGTGCTGGTAGCCGCCGTGCTGCAGGCTGACTCCGAGGTCGTCGAGGACCTCGTTCGGGAAGGGTACCGGTCCGGCCAGCAGTTCTACATGGAAGTTGTCATCGTTGGGCGGGCAGAGGTACGCGAGCTTCAGCTCACCGTAGGGCCACTCCTGGAGCACTCGGAAGTCCAGCTTCTCCGTGTACCAAGCCTTCGCCGCGTCGTAGTCGGGAACACGGATACCAACATGGTGACCACTGAAGGATGAAAAGGGGCTTGATGGGTTTTTCGGCGGGTGGGCTGGCATGGGCATCGCGATCACTCCTAGCCTGCTGAACCATCAGGGGGTGGCGGGATGAACCAGACGGTTCAGCCTATCGCCCGGTTCGCTGCGGAATAATCAAGGTCCGGATATTCGTGATCAGGTTTGATGGCTCGCCGTGTAGAGCTTGTAACACGATTATGATCGGTGCCTCTTCAGTCGCATCCAGCAGATGAGGCTGCATGCCAAGGAGACGAAGGCGACGTGGAGTTCGGTTCGGCATTCCCAGCGGACGGCGAGCCGCTTGAACTGGTGGAGCAGGGCGAAGGGCTACGCGACGACGTAACGGAGTTTGCCCAGGCCCTTGATACTCGGCGCGCCCTTGCCGGAGATCACCGGCAGGATCCAGCGGCGTCGCAGCTCACGCCGCACGGCGTTCGAGTCGTACGCCTTGTCGCTCAGGACGCAGCCGGGCCGCCGCCGTGGACGGCCCGGACATCCGGCCACAGGCGGGATTCCGTCGACCAGGCCGAGGGTCTGCGGGTCTCGGACAGCGAACTGTCCGAGGCCCTTGTGCAGACGTGCTCAGCAGGCCGCGAGTCTCCGGGACTGTCAAGGGAAGCTCATCGTGTGGCGGTCTCACCCATTCCGCTAGGGAACCCGCGGCACGGCGCGAGAGGCACCGCGAGCCCGGCGCCACCGTCTGCACCCTCGCCGGGTCGGCCTTCGCCGAAGCGGTCACCCAGGCCACCGGCGCGGTCAGCAAGGACGAGTTGAGGAGACTGACCGTCGTATCGTGCCGGGCGAAACGGACGGTACGAACAGCTATGCACCAGACCCTGAACGCCCTCAGCAGATCCGCTCCTGCCCCTACCACCCGGCCTGGAGCACACCCCCACAGCGCCGTCTGCCCCAGCGGCCATCGACTGAACTGACCGCGCTGCGGACCAGTCGGTACAACGGCAGGCGGCAGGCGGCAGGCGGCAGGCGGCAGGCGGCAGGCGGCAGGCGGCAGGCGGCAGGCGGCAGGCGGCAGGCGGCAGGCGGCAGGCGGCAGGCGGCAC
>NZ_JBEYZY010000045.1:41964-53492 GCF_040646295.1 Streptomyces sp. NPDC046197
AGCAGCTTGCGCGGCCTCGGGCTGTGCGTGGGCTTCCGCGGGACCGGCGGCGGAGACCAGCACCTGGGTGGACACCAGGCGGCGAACACCCCGGTCCCACCTGCTCACCCACCCCGCCGCTGAGGGGAAGGCACGGGCCTTGGGGGGCCGAGCGGGCAGGTGACGGGGGATTCCACCTGCCCGGCCGGGGAACGGCCCGCACTACGGGGGACGCGGACCTTGAGAAGCCGTACTGAGCGGCCCACCGAGTCGGCCGCGATGGACCGGGAGCCGTTGATCACAGCGGCTTCAAATTCCTCGCCCAGTCGGCCTGCGGTGAGATGGTCCACCTCACCCACCACCGCCACCATCGTCCGGCCGCCCATGGTGGTGCTGCACACACGCATCCGCTCGCGGGGATCGCTGTCCACACCGTTAGCGTCCCTGCTCCTCGCAGCGAAGTCAAAGGGCCGACCAAGGGCAGCCCTTGGGCCCGTGTACGGGGTGCTGAGGGGTATGAGAGCGTACAAGCATTGGCGCGCGAGGCCGCAAGGTGCGATCACCTTCGGCTTCCCGAAGCCGGTGATGACCTGCCCTGGCTGCGCGGACGGCCGGGCTCCGGTCCGCGAACGCGGAGGCTGCCGACGGTACATGGGCAGCGTCGACTCAGCGCACCAATGCGTGTACTTGTCGAGTCCCAGCTTGCCCGGTCCGTGGAAGGCGGTGAGTGAGGTGCTGGACCGGCATCTGCACCACCTGCCAACAGCCCCTGCCCAGCAAGACTCCCAACACGCCAAGATCGAGACAGACCTAACGGAGTCCTACTAATCGGTCGGCGCGCGGCTGAGGAGGCTGCACAGCTGGACCGCGGTGGTCACTCCCTTCATGGGGCGTCGTCCGCGCGGTAGTAGACGCCCCGTTGGAGGCGCCCCGCACTGAACACGACCGGCAGGCGCACGGTGGAAACGACCAGCGCTGGGCCTCGGCCGGCTGAACGGTCCGGCTCGGGTAAGAACTCCTAACAGAATGGCTCGGGGATGGGGTGAGCCGGGTGGCGGTCACTCGACACCGTTGCCACGGTGGACGGCTGCCGCCCTCCGATCCGGCCAAAGGGAGGACCTGGCTGCCCAGGCCCGGCTTGCCCTCAGTCGGCGGTGGCCCGGAGCGCCTAGGCTGTCACCGCTACGGAAGGGCGGTGCCATGAATGCTGACTCCCGGACCAGGGCCGCTATCGAGGAGCATTGGCGGGCCTCGGAACGCGGGGACACCGAAGCCGAGCACGCCATCTACGCCACGGACGCGATCCTGGACTACCCGCAGTCAGGCGAGCGGTTCCGGGGCCGAGCGGCGATCTCGGCGCAACGCGGCGGGCACCCGGCCGACCGACACTTCACCGTCCAGCGGATCACCGGCCATGCGAATCTGTGGGTGAGCGAATGCCTCATCACCTACGACGGTGTGCCTTCGTACTCGGTGAGCATCATGGAGTTCGCTGACCAACATGTGATGCACGAGACGCAGTACTTCGCCGACCCCTTCGGCGCGCCGGCCTGGCGGGCCGCGCTCGCGGAACGGATGCCGGGCCGGACCATCGCCGGAGCCTGATTCTTGGCCTTGCTCGGGTCGGCCGGGTGACGGGCCTGTCACTTTGTTGAAGTTCCAAGAACTTCTATTGCGAGGGCTTCAAGCGCCTCCAGCAGATGAGCGCGCATGCGAGGGTGAGGAATGCTTCGTGGATGTCGTCGCGGATCTCCCAGCGGATCCGCAGGCGACGGAACCAGTGCAGGTGGGCGAACGCACGCTCCACGACCCAGCGTTGAGTGCCGAGTCCGGAACCGTGCTCGGTGCCGCGCCGGGCGATCAGTGGCTTCACGCCGAGGTCCCAAACCAGCCGGCGGTACTTGTCGTGGTCGTAGCCGCGGTCACCCAACACCACGTCTGGGCGACGCTTGGGCCGACCACGCTTGCCACGCACGGGCGGCACGGCTTGGAGGAGCGGGATGAGCTGAGTGACGTCGTTGCGATTGCCCCCGGTCAGGGTGACGGCGAGCGGAATACCAGTCGCGTCGGTGATCAGGTGGTGTTTGCTGCCTGTCCTGCCCCGGTCGACGGGGCTTCGTCCGGTCTTGGGGCCCCCTTTAGCGCGCGGATGTGGGAGCCGTCGACGGCAGCCCGGGAGAAGTCCAAGGCATTCGCGGTGCGGAGCTTGGCGAGGAGGACCTCGTGCAGCCGAGGCCAGACGTGGGCTTCGGTCCATTCGGCCAGGCGGCGCCAGCAGGTCATGCCCGAGCCGAAGCCGAGTTCTTGCGGCAGGTGTTCCCAGGCGATCCCGGTGTGCAGGACGAACAGGATGCCCTGGAACACCAAACGGTCTGGAAGCCGCTTGCGGCCGGCGTGCCGCATCCGACGTTCGACCTTGGGCAGCAGCGGCTCAATCACCGCCCAGAGCTCGTCGTCGACTTCCCACGGCTTTGGCCGAGCCACCCTGCACCACCCCCGGATCATCAGGTCCCGGAGTGATCCAACCACCTTGAAGATCATTTCGTTAGGAGTTCTAAGTGCCCGCTGGCGGCGGGTCGTGCAGCGAAGGGAAGCGTTGTGCCCCCCGGCGCACGAATGTACGTCCGGCGACCTGCCTCGCTCGGTCCGTCATCGTCCGGATGGGTGTCAGCCGATGTCGATCACGACCTTGCCCTGGGCGGTGCCGCTCTCCACGGCGCAAACCGAAAGCGAGACAGGGCCGTTCGTTTGACAGACCCTCATTCGGCGGCGTCGGACCGGTTGGCGTTCGCGGGGCTGTTGTCTGGCCGCATCGGCAGTCCCAACCGCCGACCGCCGCGGTGAGCCCAGATGTCACCGAGGACGACTTGGATGATGCCGGTGACGGGAATCGCCAGCAGGGCACCGAGTATCCCGGCGACTTCGGCGGCGATCAGGATGGCCAGCAGCACGGTGAGGGGGTTGAGTTTGACCGTTCGAGACAGGATGACCGGTTGCAAGAGGTGGTTTTCGGCCTGCTGATAGACGATGAAGAAGACGATGGCTCCGATGCCGGCCGGCAAGGAATGAACGAACGCTACTGAGGAGGCGACGACAGCCCCTATGGTGGCCCCCACCAAGGGAATGAGGTCGGTCACGGCGACGAAGAGGGCCAGCAGGCCGGCGAACGGCACTCCGGAAACCAGCAGCACCACGTAGGTCAGGAGCCCGCAGATGACGCTGATCAGCAAGTTTCCGGTCAGGTAGCCGTTGACAGTACGGGCGCATGCGGCCCCGACGCGGCGTATGCGGGCCGCGGGCGCCTCGTCCACGAGCGCCAGGGACCGATCTATGGCCTTGGGACCCTCCAACACCATCAGATAGGCCAGGACAAAAATGGTGAGAGCGCCTGTCACGGTGGTCGTAGCACCGCGGATGAACCTCAAGGCAGGCCTGCTCAGCCCGGTGGCGTACGCGCGAATCTGCGCCTGATGCCGCTGGACATACCGCAGGGCATGGGTCCGCTCCAGCAGGTTACCGACTGGCCCGCGGCCGGCCCGGGCGTCCCTGATCATCACGGGCAGCCGTCCGGCGAACCGGCTTCCCTCCTGAGCCAGGGGGATGACGAACAGGGCGACCACCGCGCCAACGGCCGCGGCCGCGGCCAGAAAGACCAGCAAGGTGGCAACCGGCCGTCGGCACCGCGGCACCCGTCGCTGCAGCGCCTCCACCGCCGGATGAAGGGAGACGGCCAAGAACAACGCGATGACCGCCCAGATCAAGACCCGGCGAGCCTGCACCACCAACTCGAGTACGACGTAGGTGGCGAGTACCAGACCGATGGTGGCAAGGATGGTTCGCACCGGAACCGGACGCGTCGCCATGGGCACTGGGTGCCCAGCCGCAGTCTCGGGAAACGAGGAGCCCTCATCGCTCGGAGGGACGTGATCTTGCTGCGTTGTCACACGTGCCGGCCTCTGACACGGGCTGCGTCAAGTCGCCGCCAGCCGACATGGGAGTAGGTGGACACAACCAGCGGATGCCTCGCCCATCCCCCATGGAGCGCAACCGAGGCGGCCGTGTCCGGCTACGACGGCTGACACCAATCGCTGGGAGGCCGGTCACGCCTTGCGCATTGGCCGCCTCGATCGGTTGGCGCTGGAGAAGGCCCCGAGCTCTCACCTGTACGCCGCGGCTGAAGTCGGCACCACGGTAGGAGATCGTCCCCATGTTGGTCGGCACCTGAACGTCTCGACCGAGCAGGCCGCGGAGCACTTCAAGGGCTTGCCGCTCATCACCCCAGGCGCTGGCCTGGTGGCTGATGCCGTGCAGTGGGAGCGGTAGCGAACCCTCTGTGTGAGCGTGCCTCCGTTGCTCATCCACCTCCTGATCCGTGGGCCGTCCGACCCCGGGGCACGCAGGATGGGAGAGGCGGGGGTCCGGCGGCGGCGGTGGACGCGTTGCGGGGACCCGTCCATGGCACGGTGGATCAACGACGGTGGCGGGTCGACCACCTACGTCCCAGGTGCGGGTACTCAGGCCCCGCTGCAAGCTGGTGCCGTAGGCCCGCAACTGTCGAAGGAAGTGTCATGGTGGCGGTGGCCACACGTGGGGTCGCCGGAGCGTCGGCCCGGTGGGGGACGGCGCCGCCAGCTGCGGGTGTGATCGCGGCAGCCCTGCTGTCGCCAGTGATGTGCGCCAGGCTGATGCGTGCGGCTTGCCGGTACATGCCGTGACTGAGAACGCGTCGCGACCGGCGACCGGCGCGCGACGGCCCTATCTGATCGTGAACCCGCATTCAGGGGGAGGGAAGGCGAGCCGGTTCCGGATCGCGGAACGCGCCCGTGCGTTCGGAGCGCAGGTTTTCCTGATCGATCGTTCCCTGCCCCAGGACCTGGCGACTGTCGCGCGACGCGCCGTGGACGACGGTGCGGATCTGCTCGGGGTGGCCGGTGGAGACGGCACGCAGGCACTCGTCGCCGAGGTGGCCGCGGAGAGCGGCCTGCCGTTCATGGTCATTCCGGCGGGCACCCGCAACCACTTCGCGATGGATCTCGGCCTGGACCGTGAGGACCCTTCGGCCGCGCTGGAGGCCCTCAGGGACGCTGTCGAGCTGCGCGTGGATCTCGGGTACGCAGGCGAGCGGGCATTCGTCAACAACGTGTCGTTCGGAGCGTACGCCGCCCTGGTGCAGGACCCCGCCTACCGGGAGGACAAGATCGGCACGATGGTACGGATCCTCCCGGAATTCCTGGCCCGCCACCAGGGTCCGCAGCTGGTGGTACACGCAGGACTGCTCACCGTGGACCGGCCGGACGCCGTACTGGTGAGCAACAACCCCTACCAGATCGACGACCCGGCCGGGCTCGACAGGCGTGCGCAGCTCGACTCCGGACTCCTGGGAGTACTGGCCGCCAGGGCGGAGACGCCCGCCGAAACAGCCGCCAGGCTGCGAAGCGGGCAGATGCACGGACTGACCCGTCTGGCGACACCCGACGACGTCGTCATCCACGCCGACCCCCCGGTCGTCCCCGTCGGGCTGGACGGCGAAGCCGTCACCCTGCGCACTCCCGTACGGTGCCGGATCAGTCCCCGGACGCTTCGGGTATGGGTTCCCCGCCATCGGCCGGGCGTCGCGCCCACCGGATGGCGGCCGCCGGGATGGGCCGTCGTCCAGCGGGCGGCCTCACTCGTCGGACGGTCTCATGGCCGTCACACCGACTGACCGGAGCACGCTGCATGGTGGGCAGCAGGTCCCGGAGACAGGGCCCGACGGCCCATGGGGGTGTGCCCGGTGAAGGATGGAGGGTGGGATGGTGAGGCTACTGCCAGATGATCCGGGCGCGGCCCCGTTCTCCCGTCCGCTCAGCACTGTCAAACGTTCATTCAGCCATGTGTGTTTCCCTGTGCGGGAGGGCACACGCCCGGGCGGTGGGCGCTGATGGTGACCACTGTCGGGGCGAGGCCGGTGGCCGCGGGGCGTGCCGTCTCGGCGGCCGCCCTGCCCACCGCGCAGGTGCTCCGTGATCTCCAGATGCCGGAAGCCGGCCTGTCGTCGGAGGAGGCGGCAAGACGGCTGAAGCGCTGGGGCCCGAACGCCGTCCACTCCCACCGAGCTCGGGCGTGGCTGGTGCTGTGGCATCAGCTGCGGTCCCCACTGCTCGGCCTGCTGCTGGCCGCGGCCGTCGTGTCGTACTTCGTCGGGGAGCGCAGCGACGCCGTGATCATCGCGGTGATCGTCGCGCTCTCCGTCGGCCTGGGTTTCGTCAACGAGTTCCGGGCGGAGAAGACCGCCCAGTCGCTGCACGCGAAGATCCGGCACCGCGCAGTCGTACTGCGCGACGGGCGACCACAGGAGGTGGAGGTCACCACCCTGGTGCCGGGTGATGTGGTCGAGCTGCGGCTCGGCGACATCGTGCCCGCGGACCTACGGCTGCTTCAGGCAGCCGGGCTCGAGTGCAGCGAGTCGGTGCTGACTGGCGAGTCGTTGCCGGTCGCGAAGGACACCGCTGCCGTGCCGGCCGGCACGGCGCTCGCGGACCTGTCCGGCTGCGCCCTGATGGGCACGGTGGTGCACAGTGGAAGCGGCCGCGGTGTCGTGGTCGCCACCGGTGCCGAAGCCGAGTTCGGGAAGATCGCCGCCGGCCTGAGCGGACACCAGCTGGAGACCGAGTTCCAGGTGGGTCTGCGCCGCTTCTCCATGCTCCTGGTCTACGTCGCCGGGGCACTGACCACGTCGATCTTCATCATCAACGTCGCACTGCACAAGCCGCTGATCGACGCCCTGCTGTTCTCCCTTGCCATCGCGGTCGGCATCACCCCGCAACTGCTGCCCGCGGTCGTCTCCACCAGCCTCGCCGCCGGCTCCCGGCGCATGAGCCGGCGCAAGGTACTGGTCAAACGGCTGGTGTGCATCGAGGACCTCGGCGACGTCGATGTGCTGTTCACCGACAAGACCGGAACCCTCACCCAGGGCCGCATCGACTTCATGCGGGCCGTACCCGTCACCGGCACCTCGGCGGAGGAAGTGCTGCACCGGGGACTGCTGTGCACCGAATCGGACGTGGACGGCCAAGGCCGGCCGGTGGGCGGAAACCCGCTCGACGACGCCCTGTGGGACTCACCGGCCGCCGCCGCCCAGCGCCCGGTGCTCAGCGGCTGGAAGCGGGCCGGCGTCCTGCCCTTCGACCATGAGCGGCGGATGGTCTCCGTCACCGTCACCGATCCCGCCGGTGACACCCTGCTCGTCACCAAGGGCGCTCCGGAGACGGTACTGGAACGCTGCGCGGAGGTCCCCGAGCCGGTCCGCGAGGCGCTGGACGCGGAGTTCGCCGCCGGGAACCGGGTGGTCGCGGTGGCGACCCGGCCCGCCCACCCGGCCACCGCACTCAGTGCCGCCGACGAGCGGGGCCTCCGCCTGGCCGGCCTACTGGTCTTCCGCGACCCGCCCAAACCCGACGCGGCCGAGGCTCTGGGGCAGCTGGACGCGCTCGGCATCACGACGAAGATCGTCACCGGGGACAACCCCACGGTCGCCGCCAAGGTCTGCCAGGACCTGGGGCTGACCGACGCCGCCGTGCTGACCGGGACCGACCTGGACGCCATGGACGACGAGCGGCTCACCGAAGCCATACGCAACACCACCGTATTCGCCCGGGTCAGCCCCGAGCACAAGGCTCGCATCGTGCGGATCCAGCGGAAGACCGGTGACGACGTCGCCTTCCTCGGCGACGGCGTCAACGACGCGCTCGCGCTGCACGCCGCCGACGTGGGCATCTCGGTGGATTCGGCCACCGACGTGGCCAAGGACGCGGCCGACGTGATCCTGCTGGAGAAGGACCTCGGGGTTTTGGCGGACGGGGTCGCCGAGGGGCGACGCATCTTCGCCAACACGATCAAGTACGTCCTGATGGGCACGTCCAGCAATTTCGGCAACATGTTCAGTGCGGCCGGAGCCTCGCTGTTCCTGCCCTTCCTGCCGATGCTGCCGTCCCAGATCCTGCTCAACAACCTGTTGTACGACACCAGTCAGCTCGCCATCCCCACCGACGAGGTCGACGAGGAGCAGGTGCGGCGGCCCGCGCACTGGGACATTGCCTTCATCCGGCGGTTCATGATCTGTTTCGGGCCGATCAGTTCGCTGTTCGACTTCGTCACGTTCGCCGTGATGCTGGGCGTCTTCCACGCCGACGCTGCCCAGTTCCACACCGGCTGGTTCGTGGAGTCCCTCGCCACGCAGACCCTGGTGATCTTCGCCATCCGCACCCGCCGCATTCCGTTCTGGCGCAGTCGCCCCAGCCTGCCTCTGACGCTGACCGCGCTGGGAGTCGTCGCGCTCGGCGCCGCCCTGCCGGCCACTCCCCTGGCCCACGTCCTCGGCTTCCAGCCCCTACCGACCGCCTTCTTCGTCGCGGTAGCCACCATGGTCGTCGTCTACCTGCTCCTCGTCGAGCTCGGCAAACGGATCTTCTACCGGACCACGGGTCCACGGGATCGCCCTGAACCCGCTCCCGGCCACCGGCATTTGCGCCGCCGCGCAGCACGGTTCAGCACCGTCACCCGCCTGCCGCACCGGCAAGCCCTCCGCCGTCCGCCGGTGAAGGGGCCACACCCCACGGGCACGACCGTGTCTCCCCACACGCCCGTTCCTCGGACCCCATCCGCGTGATCCGCCGGGCATGCGGGATCCCTTGAGCCAGCAGCCCGAGCAGGGAAGCCCAGCGCGCTCGGGCCCTGATCCGCGCAGCGCCGATGCTGCCGCCGCGGTGGTCACACCGTGGACGACTTCTCCACTCCCCTGACCCGGGCGGAACGTGGGTACGGCCCTGATGAGTCGATACCCGAGAACGCCCCCGCCGACCGATCAGTGCTGGGGGTGCGCACGCGCGTGGAACAGAGGGCGCCGCTGGGTGGCCGTGCCGCGGGCGAGATGGCCGATCTCGACGCGTGTCCTGATGGCGCGGACCACCTCGGTCAGGCCCAGAACTATGGCCATGACGCCCACCACCAGTGTGAGTGTCGCGATGGATGCGAACGGCATGATGATCATCACGATGCCGGCCATAGTGCCGATGATGCCGAAGGCCACGTGCCAGCCGCGCGCCGGCATGGTCTGATCGGAGGCTGCGGCAACCGTCTCCAGGGTGCCCCGCAGGAGCCAGCTGAAGCCGATCCACAGGGCGAGCAGAAAGATCGACTCGAGGGTGCCCCTGAAGCAGATCAGTCCCAGCAGGATGGAGGCCGCGCCGGTGATGAAGTGCAGTACGCGAAGATGCCGGGGGACGTGGGTGCCGAAGGCGGCGGCGAGTTGGAAGACACCGGTGGCCAGCAGGTAGACACCGAAGAGCACGCCGACGACGCGAAGCGTGGCACCGGGCCACACCAACGCGACGACGCCCAGGGCGATGGTGGCAAGGCCCATGGTGAGCAGGAGCTGCCAACCAAGGTTCGTCAGTGCTGCCATGCCTTCGGTCAGGGAGCCCTCTTGCGGCTCGGTGCCGCGTGGGGAAACGGGGCCGGAGGAATGCGAAGGAGCTGTCATGGCACCTGCCTCCTTCTCGGAGCAGCGTCGTCACATCCGTCTATTTCTATCGTCACCCGATCAGCCTCATGTTGCTCGCTGGAGAGGGCGGGGGTGTGGCGCACGAGGTATTCCACGCACAAGCTCCTCCGGCTACTCATCCGGACAGCCCCTCGGCGGGAGCTCAGGATGGGAGTTCCCCGGGCCGCCCCGCGCCAGCGGCCACGGCACATGTCCTGCTGTCCCGTTCGGGTTGACACGTCGGACTCACACCTCGGGGGTGATGACAGCGCGTCCTAGGATCTTGCCCTCGTCCAGGAGCTGGTAGGCCTCGCCGGCGCGTTGCAAGGGGAAGTGCTCGACCAGCATCTTGATCTTGTCCTGCTGGGCGAGGGTGATCACTTCCATGAGTTCGGGGAGGGAGCCCCAGTAGGGCGAGGCGACCGAGCACTCGTGCGGCGGGCTGGAGAAGTTGACGGGCAGGGCTCCGCCGCCCAGGCCGACGATGGTCAGGTGGCCGAGCGTCCTGGCCACCTGTGCAGCCATCCGCAGCGTCGGGTCTATGCCGACCATGTCCAGCACGAGCTGAGCGCCCTGCTGCGCCGTGATGTCCATGATGCGCGCGATCGTCTCGTCGCCCGAGAGCAGTGCCTCGTCGGCTCCCATGCGCTTGGCGGTCTCCAGCTTGCCGGCTTGACGTCCTCCCCCTCGTGAACGAGGGGGATTCCCCTATGAGGGGGTTCGGCCGGTTGCCCGGCTTACAGGTTCCTGCTTCACAGACCGCCTGGCGGCGAGGTCTCCACAGGCTGACACGGGCTGCCCGCCCGCGTTTTTGATGTTGATGGCCGCATTGGCGTCGGCGTGTGCGATGTATCCGCAGCCTGCGGCTTTGCACCGGAAGACCGCTTGGCTTTCGCGGTTCCCTTCCGAGACGAAACCGCAGGCAGAACACCTTTGCGACGTGTACGCGGGATGGACTTTCACCACGGTTGTGCCCGTGTACCGGGCCGCGTTGGTGAGGGCGAGTTCGAGGCGGTGCCATCCCTTGTCGAGGATGGCCCGGTTCAGGCCCCGTTTCTGGGCCACGCGGGAGCCGGGGGCTTCAAGGGTTCCGGACGCCGAGGCGGACATGTTCTTGATCCGCAGGTCTTCCAGCACGACGAGGGCGTTCTTCGCGACGATCCGGGAGGCGGTCTGCGCGCAGAAGTCGCCGCGCCGGTCCGTGACCTGGCCCATGATGGCGTTCAGTGCGGTGATTGTCTTACGGCGGTTGGCGCTTGCCCGCTTCGAGCGGGTCAGGCGCTGCTGAAGCCGACGGTAGCGTGCGGCTTCGCCGGCGGTGATGAACTGCCGGTCGTGGAAGTCGCCGTCCGAGGTGACCGCGGCCGTCTTCACGCCCCGGTCGATCCCGACGATCGTGCCCGGCATCGCATGCCGCTCGGGCATGACGGCCTGGTCGTCCACCAGGAACGACACGAACCAGTGGGCGCCCTTGCGGGACACCGTGGCCGAGCGGACCTCGCCGCCCAGCGGGCGCGACCACCGGAAGCGAACCCATCCCAGCTTCGGCAGCTTCACCCGGCCCCACTTGCGGCCCAGACGCTCCACCTGGATTTGTTTGGAGTCAGGGAACCTGAACGAGGGCGACCAACGGGCTTTGGACCGCCACCGCACCCTGAACGTGCCATGCTCCCGGCACGCCCGGTCCAGATCCTTCAGGGTCTGCTGAAGCGCGTGAGACGGCGCGGCCTTCAACCACGGGTGATCGCGTTTGGCGTCGGCCAGCTCGGCGCACTGCGGCGCGTAGTTCATCCACGCACCGCGTCGCCGGTACTCGCGGCGCTGGTGAAGTCCGGTGTTCCACACCGCCCGGCAGACGCTGCCGAACTCCTCACACATCTGCGCCTGTTCGGCCGTCAAATCAAGCCGATACCTGCGGCCCGACAGCATGGATACCCCGTTATCTTCTTCGCGGTCCTGCAAGAGGGCCGCTGGCCTCCGGGCCCGGCATGACTGTTGCCCCCTGTCGATCGGATGACCTGGGGGGTGG
>NZ_JBEYZY010000046.1:0-53462 GCF_040646295.1 Streptomyces sp. NPDC046197
GAAAGCAGTGGCATGACCGGCCAGCTGGCAGCAGCCGACCGGGCCCGGCTCGCCCGCCTCGGCATCGCCCCGCTGGCCACGGAAGACGCCCTGGCCCTCTTCGACGCGGCACTGACGATCGAGGCCCCGGCCGTGGTCGCCGCCCGCTTCGACCCGGCCGCCCTGCGCAGCGCAATCGCGGAGGAGCACCTGCCGCCACTCCTCGGCAGCCTTGTCGAGGAAGCGGACGCACGGCCGGAGCCGACGCCGCCCGTCAGCCTGAAGGCGCAGCTCGAGGACCTGGCCGAACCGGAGCGGGCCCGGCTCGTTCTGGATGCCGTCCGTGGGGAGGTGGCCGCCGTCCTCGGGCACGACTCGGTGGACGAGGTCGATGTGGAAGCCGAACTGATGGATCTCGGCTTCGACTCGCTCACCGCTGTCGAGCTGCGCAACCGTCTCAACGCGCTGACGGGCCTGCGGCTGAGCAGCACGCTCGTCTTCGACTACCCGACCACGCTGGAACTCGCCGAGTACCTGCACGGGGAACTCGCGCCCTAGCGGGTCGCGGCGGTCGTGGTGACCGCGCATGCGCCGATGGCCGCACCTCCAGAGGTGCGGCCATCGGCGTGAGGGGTGTCGTGAGGGTCGGCGGCGCTCAGTGCTCCCGCCGGTACACCTCCAACCGCGACGGCCCCTGGAAGAGGTACTGCGGTTGGGGCTCGGACACCACCGCGTCGATCCCGAAGGTTTGCACGTACTCCTGCGCGAAGTGGCAGCCGGAGACGGCGAAGACGACCAGACGGGTGTCGTTCTCGCGGGCCGCGGTCACCAGGGACTCCAGGGTCCTGCTGGCGAGCGTCTCGCCGCATACCAGGGCCACGTCGGCGTCCGCGACCAGCTCCGCGCTGCGGTCGCCGTGGTGGACCGGCACACCGAGGATGCCGTGCTGGATCAGTTCCTCGTCGAAGTCGCTGGCGGCCAGCGTGACGTTCTCCTGCTGGAGCAGGTGGATGAGGTTCCCCATGACACCGATCTGCGCGATGCGCTTGCCGCTGCCCGTGCGACGCAGCTGGCGCAGGGTCTCCTCGACGACGACCTCGGCGCGGGCCAACGCCTTCTCGGTCGGACGTCCGTCGATGACGAGCAGGCGTTGCGGGGTGTGCGGGAGCGCGCCGAAGGCCGCGTCCAGGATGGCGATGTTCTCCTCGTCGGTGCGGCCGACGGTTTCCCGGGCGTCACCACCGATCAGCGCGTCGCCGTCCGCGTCGACGGAGACGGTGCCGAAGTCGGCGTAACAGCAGCCTTGTCGGACCGTCTGGGCCATGACGAAGCTGTAGACCATGAACCGTTCGTAGGGGGTGGGCTGGGAGCGGTAGTCCACGCCCCACAGGGCGCGCAGGCGGAAGTCGTCGTCGGGTACGTCGTGGCTGCGCTCAGCCACGATCGTCCGCAGGGTGTCCATGATGGTGTGCACGGAGGGGCTCCACGGCGGTGAGTGAGGGAACGGGATCAGACGGTGCTGCGCTGCTCCGGAACTGCGGAGTTGCGGACGGTGCCCCAGCGTTTCGCCGTCGATTCGTGGATGAACCAGATGTCCTCCTCGGTCAGACGCCGGGAGACCACTCCGGGGAAGGCCTCCTCGAAGTAGACGTACGGTGGCCGGTTCTCCACCTGGGGGGAGTGGTAGTCGAGTCGGTCGGCCATGCCGTGGGCGCGCGTGATGGCGGTCGCGGGGTGATAGGTGAGGATGTTGGGGCTGGCGAGACCGAGCAGTCCGCCGTCGATGAGGAAGCCGACCTCCTGGACGGTCTCCTCGATGGTCTCCCTGGTCTCTCCTTCGAGGCCGAAAAGGACCGAGCTGCCCACAGGTATGCCGGCCTCGAGGATCAGTTCCAGGGCCCGGCGCACCTTCGTCTTCCACGGTCGGTCCGCGGTGCGGCGAACGTTCTTGTGCACGTGCTGCATGACCTCGGTGGCCATGCTCTCGATGCCCATGTAGAGGTACGTGCAGCCCGCCTCGCGCATGGCGGCGAGCACCTGGCGTACGTCGTCCTCCTTGTGCAGGGCGGTCATCAGGTCGACGGTGACCTGGGCGCCGAACTGGAACCCGCGCAGTCGCCGCCAGTCGTCGTCCTCGACGATCCACCTGCGGCAGGCGGGAGGCAGGTCGTCGGGACCCTCGGCCCGTCGCACGGTGCTGAGCTGATCGCAGAAGGCCCGGATCTGGGGGAAGGTGCCGGACCAGAAGATCGAGTCGTCGAAGAACGCGGCCTCCGCGCCGTAGCTGATGTACTCGCAGATCCGCTCGACCGCGGTGGCCGCCGGATCGCGGCCGAATCTCTTCAGCCCGCCGACCACCGTGGCCGCCTCGGAACAGAAGTCGCAGTGGTACGGGCAGGCGTTGGAGACCGTCAGGTGGGCGGTACGGGCGGGGGATCCGTCGGCGAGCGGAAAGACGGGGAAGCGGGAGCGGATCGCGAACCCCTGATAGGGGGAGGGGAGGTCGGCGAGGTCGAAGGCCGGGCCCCGGACCGGGAAGGCGTGTACGGCGTCCTCGGTGATCGCGCAGATCAGGGAGGAACCCGGGATGCGCTCCCCGGCCCGGCCGAGCAGGTCGAGGATGTCGACGACGTCGGTGGGATCGGCTCGGCCGCGGTCCAGGTCCATGGCGAGGGACACCGCCCGTAGCAGCAGGTCCAACGCGTAGTGGCCCTCACCCGCGACGAGGAAGTCGACGACGGGTCCGACCCGCCGGTCGTCGATGGCCCGCAAGGGGCTGCTGTACTCCACGACCAGCTCGTCCGTGCCGGGCAAGTACCGCATGGTCTCGTCGATGTGCCGACCGCCGACGACCACGAGACAGTGAGGTAATTCCTCCTTGGTGACTCGTGCCATCTCCAGCGCGTAGCGGTTGCCCGGTGAGACCGTGCTGATGAGCAGAACTCTGGGGCGGCGACAGCGCAGTTCCGCGCGGAAATCAGCCTCTGAGCGGTCGTCCCAGACACGGGGGTCGAAAACAGTGTGATCGACGACGCTGTCGTCCGGGTTCCATTGCCGGAGCGAATGGTCGGCGGCGAGCCTGTCGCGGCGGTGGGGCACCGTGCCCCAGTCGGGACACAAATCGCTGAACGGCGAATCGGGCCCCGCACCTCGGCTGGCCGAGCGCAGCGCGTGGTCGACCGCGACCGAAAGGGCGGCGTACAGGCACATGGGGTCGCCGGGGTAGGTGATCTCGCCCTCCGTCGACGTCATGACCGGGGCGAGTGCCGCGAGGACCGGGTAGCGTCGGGCGTCCCAAGGAATTTCTTCGCTTCCGGTGCGTTCCGTCAGTTCGGCGAGACGGGACTTCCGGAGCCGGTCGAGACGAGCAAGTTGATCGGGAGACACGTCATTTCCCGCCACCAGGCAGGTATGTTTCACAGTACGGCGTGTCAACAAGAGAATACCTCCAGAGAAACCTGTGGCGCCTTGGACGCATTTCGCCGAATGATCAGCCGAACTGCGGTGAAATCGTCGGCGGAGCAGTATTCCGCTCGGCCGACGATTTCACCCGCCGTTTACTGGAGACTCGGCTCGCCCGACCAGAGTTGCTCAGGTGGAGGCGGCTATCCAGAAAGTAAATAGCCTGGTACTTCTTACGCCATGCTGAGGGGGCGCGGATGGGCCCGGGCCGCCTCAGGGAATGCCGGCGCCGCGCAGTCGGGGCCGCGTGAGTGTTGTCCGGAGACGCTCGTCGTGCGGGGCATCGACCGGAAGATGGACGACGAGTTTCAACGGCTCGGGCGCGGCCTGGTGCCTGAGGTTGATCCTTCGCATGGTGATGACGCCGTGTCGTGGGTGGCGCACCGTGCACTGGCTCATGCCCTGGCTGCCCACCAGGTGCTCGTCCCAAGCGCGGCGGAAGTGAGGGCTCACCGAGGCGAGATCTTGTACCAGCGAGGTCACCTGGGCGGTGTCCCGGCACTCCAGGGCGTCGGCGCGGAAACACGCGACCAGGCCTTCGGCTTGATCCTGCCAGTCCACGAAGCGCTGCCGGGCGGTCTCCGAGGTGAACATCCAGACCAGCAGGTTGGGGCGCGGTTCGGAGGTCGCGGCGAAGTCCCCGAACCAGTCGATCGCCGCGTTGTTCCAGGCCATCAGATCGCCGACCTGTGAACACAGGTATGCGGGAAGCGGGGCCACCGATTCGACGATTTCGGTCAAGTTCTCCACGGCGGCCGAACGCTGGGGAGAGTGTTCTGTCGGCAGGGGTGCGGGATGCGACAGGTTATACAGATATAAACGCTCGTATACTGAAAGATTCAGTATGTCGGCGAGATTGTCGAGTACCTCGTGCGACGGAGAGATGTCCCGGGCCTGCTCCAGGTACGTGTACCAGGTGGGACTCACGCCGGCCAGTACCGCGACCTCTTCTCGGCGCAGTCCTGGAGTGCGCCTGCGCGACCCCTTCGGCAGTCCGACCGCCTCCGGCTTCATCGACTCGCGACGGGTGCGCAGGAAATGTGCACGTTCCCGCCGACGGAACTCGGAATCAGACATCGTGGCCCCCGTAATGTCCAAAAGATGCATCAGACGGTAACTCGGTGATCTCGGCATATGCAAGTGGGATCCGGATTCGGTCATGACTCGGTGAAGTCGCTAAATTTTCAACAAGGTGGAGGTGGCGGCGAAAGTAAAGAATCCCCCAAGAGGTGACTGGATTTAGCCAGATGAACCTAGATTCGGCCATGCCTGTGGCTCTGAAACTTGCCGACACTGGCACCAATGTCCATAAGTCGTCGTGGTGCGTGGAGTACCTGGCTCACGGCTGCCTGGATACCCGGCCCGCCCGGTCCTACAGTGTCGACGCGCCTGTCACGCGCGCCCATGGCCCTACAGCGAACGGACACGGAATCCTTGTCTCCATCAACAGCCAAGCCCAGGACGGTGCACACAGGTACGGCGCTTGGCATCCTGTCATTGGCCGCATTCATGGCCAGCCTGGACCTGTTCATCGTCAATGTGGCGTTCACGAGGATCAGTGCGGCCTTCGACCACGCGCCGCTGTCCCAGCTGTCCTGGGTGCTCAACGGTTACGCGATCATCTTCGCCGCGCTTCTGGTGCCCCTGGGCCGACTGGTTGACCGACACAACCGCAAGGCCGGTTTCCTCGCCGGCGTTGCCGTCTTCACCGGCGCTTCCCTCGGATGCGCGGTGTCAGCCTCGCTCTGGATGTTGATAGCTTTCCGGCTCCTGCAGGCGGCCGGCGCGGCGATGCTCACCCCGGCGAGCCTTGGACTGCTGTTGTCGGTCTTTCCGCCAGAACGGCGCGCGGGCGCGGTCCGTACCTGGGCCTCTACCGGTGCTCTGGCCGCCGCCGTTGGACCGGTCGTGGGAGGTCTTCTGACCACGGTCTCCTGGCGCTGGGTCTTCCTGATCAACCTTCCCGTCGGCGCTTTGCTGATCGCTGTGGCCGCAAGGGTGTTACCGGCCTCTCACGACGAACGAGGAGAGCGGGTACCGGACGTCGTCGGCACAGTGTTGCTCACTGCTGGCATTGGCCTAGTGGCCCTGGGCCTGGTTCAGGCCAATGCCTGGTCCGTGCCGCGCTCCACCCTGGTGCTCGCCGCGGGTGTACTGGCCTGTGGCGCCTTCTGGTTGCGTTCGCTTCGCCACGAGAACCCGCTCGTGGAACCGGCGTTGATGCGGGTCCGCAGCTTTGCCTGGGCCAACCTGACCGCCCTCGTGTTCAGCATCGCCTTCGCTGCGAACCTGTTGGCGGCCATTTTGTGGATGCAGCAGGTGTGGCACTACTCCGCTCTGCGCACAGGTCTTGGGCTCGTGCCTGGCCCCTTGGTCGTCCCCTTTGCCACCGCGGTTGGCGGAAGGCTCGCCAAGCGTGTGCCGCCGAGTCGGCTGGCAGCCATCGGATGCGTCATTCTTGCGGCGAGTGTGCTGAGCCAGGGCCTGCTGCTTGACCGGACCCCCGACTACGCGACCGAGCTGCTGCCCGGATGGTTCATCGGCGGCATCGGGGTGGGCCTTGCTCTGCCGTTCATGCTCGGTCTGGCCACCGCTACCCTCCCCCCGCCGCGGTTTGCCACCGGAAGCGCCATTGTCAACATGAGCCGCCAGGTCGGCGCGGTACTCGGTGTCAGCCTCTTCGTCGCGCTCATCGGAGTTCCCACCACCTACAGCGACACGCATACCGCCTTCATGAAGGTCTGGTACGGGATCGTGCTGTGCATGGGCGTCAGCGCGGTTACTGCACTCGGTATGGCACCTCCCCGGTCGGTCCCGGCCGAACAGCCCGCAGCGCCCGCATGAGCAGAGCAGGAGCCATCGAAGATGCGTTGGAATGATGTCTACGTCGACGCGGCCGCGGTTTGGGCGGGGCGGCGCGAGGACGTGCGGCTGGCGGTGGCCGAGGGCCGTTACTCCGCCGAGGAATGCGAGGCCGACGACTACGCTGGCGTCAGCGTGGTCGATGACATGGGTCATCCGGATATGGCTGTGGAGGCGGCGCGGATCGCGTTGAAACGTACCCGGGCACCCCATGAGCACTTCGATCTCGTCGCCCATGTCACGAGCGTCGGCTACCAGGGCCTCGACCACTGGACACCCGCCTCGTATATCCAGGCCCGAACCGTCGGCGGTCGAGGGTCGGCGGTCCAGCTCCAGCAGGCGTCCAACGGCGCCATAGCCGCGATCGACCTCGCCGCCGCCCACTTGACGGTCCGTCCGTCACCGTGTGCCGCCCTGATCACCACCTGCGACAAGTACCAGCCGCCCATGTTCGACCGTTATCGGTCGGACAAGGGGCTGCCGCGCGGGGACGGAGCCACCGCGCTCGTCCTCACCCGGGGCTCCGGCGTGGCCAGACTGCTGTCCACTTCCGTCGTCTCCGACACCACCCATGAGGGTGCCTACCGCGGTACGCGGCCGTGGGCTGCTGAAGCGGGCGGGCACGGATGGCCCATCGACATGCGGCAGCGTCTCAAGGAGTATCTGGGCTCCGGCGTAGATGTGGCTGACCTGGCCCGCTCCCTGCGCGACGGACAGCAGGAGGCCATGGATCGGGCCATGGCCGAGGCCGACGTCGAGGTCAAGGACATCGCTCGGTTCGTATACGCCCATGCCGGGCGTGCGGTGGTCGATTGGGACCTCATCGAAAAGGTCTCTGGCATCAGCATCACCCAGACCACTTGGGACTTCGGGCGCGAGCTCGGGCACCTGGGTGCGGGGGACCAGATCGCGGGGCTCAGTCACCTGCTCGAGTCGAAGGCTGTTGGCCCCGGAGACAAGGTGGTGCTGTCCGGTGTCGGCGCCGGGTTCGTCTTCGGATGCGCGGTGCTGGAGATAACGGCGGAGCCAGCATGGTCCTAACCGGTTGCCTCATGGGATTTCGCAGCCCCCCGCAAAGCTGCTGACGCACCTTTCATGATGGGATCTCCATGACCGAAGCAGGCCGTCTCCACTTCAAGCTCGGCAAGCCTGTGAAGTGACGCGATCGCACGGGTGCGTTCCGTGTTGAAGACGCCCACCATGGTTCGCCCGCCCACGTTTGCAATGGCGTCTCCGGTGAATAGCACGCCCGTTTTCGGCAGGTACAGCGCGATGCTGCCATCGGTGTGCCCAGGAGCGCCGAGCACGTGAGCCCCGCCGCCGAAGTTCAGCACATCGCCCTCCTCGAGTTGCCTATTCACCCGGGCCGGCGGAGCAGACGGGAGCGGAGGCTTGGTCTCGTACAGTTTTCGCTCCCACTCGGGCGCTCCCTCAAACACAGGCTTTGTCGCGATGCTCTCACCACGGATCACTGGAACGTCGAGGCGGTGCGCTATCACCGTCACACTGCCCCATGCCTCGATCTCTGCGGCCGCACCCGCGTGATCGTCGTGCGCGTGTGTCAGTACTACGTGGTGCAGATCTTCTGGTGACAATCCCAAGCACTTGATCGACCTCGCGATCGACTCCCCCGATCCGGCTGTCCCGGTATCGATCAGCGTAAGTGAGTCGGCATCCCGCCACAGGTAGGCGTGCCCGACCTCGAAGCTGAGCTGGTACAGCTGGGGCGACAGTTCAACGATGCGCATAACATCTGACATAGCCACAAAATTCAGGGGTCTATCAGTCGTTCACGCAGAGCATAGCGCCCGCCCGTAATGTCAAACGAATGTTTGTATCCGTGCGCGCGGCGAGTCGGCGGGACAGCGCTCCAGTACCTTCCTGTTGCCCTCGGAGGAACGCTTGCACGTCAGCGGCAACCTGACGATCGCGTCGCGGGGCGGCGCTGCCCTCTCGGGTAAGGGGTGCCCGTGACCGACGAGACGTTCGCGGTCTTGTCGCCCGAGTGCCCCGGGGGCGACGGTCAAGGTCTGTCGTCCCTCCCGCTGCCGACTGACGGCGGCCATGGTTAGAGAGCGACGCCGAGGCTCGTCCCAGCTCTCGCGCCAGCCAGCGTGACGCCGACAAGGCTGGGCGGCAGCGTGGCTACGAAAGACTCTGGTGGGGAGACGGGGCGGCCACCACTGCAGTCGGCGTCGCGGCCGACGGGTTATGGTGCCCGACCAAGACCAACGCGACGGCATTCATCAGAGTGGTCGCGGCGTGTTGCCGACCAGGGCGGTGGGAAAGGATCTCCATCAGCACGGGAAATGATCTTCGAAGGCTCCTGCATTACCGCTGCTTAGCGAGTTCCGTCGGTGCCCCAACGCACAGGAGCGCCGCCTCGGCTGGACGGGGGAGGCCAGCCGGGGCCGCGGGTGATGGCGAGCGGAGGGCGGTCGCCTCTCGGCGGAAGGCTCCATGGGGCTTCAGCCGGACGATCGTCCCCATGGGCTATAGGCGAGGCCCGGGGACACTGTCCCCTCCGCAGCCACGTACAGAAGAACGGCGAACTGCTTGGGTGTGTTCCCCTGTTGGCGCCTGCGGATAATGTGAACTGCGGCACGCGGCCTGGGGTTGTGGCACAGGGACGATGCGGGGGAGTCGCTCTCGGTCGGGCATGCTGCCACATCCGCGGAACCCTGTCCTCGATCCTCCTTCGCTTCCCAGGCATGGGTGCACTACCCCCATGCTGCATGGAGGGCGCCGCCGAGCTGCGCCAGGCTCTGCTCGTCGGCGGTGGTCGCTTCGAAGGGGAACCCTGTCGTCTGCCGTGCTGGTCGGAGCGATGCACGTACACAGGAGTGCTAGGGCTGTTCGCGGGTTTGTGACCAGGGGGGTGGCGTCGCATGGTGCTGGTCGGCAGGGATCGGCGGGCGGCTCCAGTCCAGGACGTGGAGGCCTGTGCTGTGGATGAGGCCGGCGTCGAGTTGGAGGAGCTGGATGGGGGAGTGCCCGTGTCTGCGCAGCCACCTGAGGCGGCGTTGCTGTTCGGCTTGGCTCAGTGTGTGCCAGTGGTCGTAGTGGATGCCGGGGGCAGCGCCGGGGTTCTCGCGGGCCCAGGCGCGCACGAGGGTGGTTTCGTCTGGTGCGCTGTGCAGGGTGATCAGGGCCCAGGCGGTGTCGTACGTCAGCGTCGGCCCGTGCCGGGCCATGAGCCGGCGGGTGCGTAGCTGGCGCACAGGGGCCAGGAACCAGCGTGCGGTATGGAGTTTCATGCCGGTGGGCTCCCGGGATCGTGAGGGCGGTGCCGGAGGACGGCGGCGGTGGCCAGGCGCTGGTGGCCGAGGGCCGTGAGGGTCTGGACGAGGGCCTGGACGAAGACCTCGCGCTGCTGCGGGGTGTGCAGGGTGGTGACGAGGGCGTCGGTGAAGCGCCGGATGTCACCGCGCAGGTCGTCGTCCTGCGCCGCCTGCGGCGCAGGTAGGCCCTTCAGTGCCTGGGCGAGGTTGTCGAGGTCGTTGAAGCGGTCGGGGAATTGGGCCATCCACCACACGCGGCGTAGGTCCGGGTCGGCGAGCACCCGCTGCAGCTGGGCCAGGCGGTGCAGCTCCTCGCCGTGTTCGAGGTCTGCTGCCTGCTGTCGGCGGGCATGTTCCTCGGCCAGGGCGCGGTCCGCTGCCGCGACGCTCAGCTCGGCCATGCCGCTGACCTCCAGCCCGGGCATGGGGCAACCGCGTTGCGTCAGGGATGAGTTGATGGCGTCGTGGGCCGCTGCGAGATCCAGAACGGAGTGCCGGCACAGGATTCCCGCGGCCTGCCGGCGCAGGTGCGCACGCGCCGGCATCGCCAGGTCGCCCCGGCCCGTGTCACCGGGGTGCGTCCACTGCCAGCTCCCTGTGATGCGGACGGTGAAGCGCACACTGGTGATGCGGCTGGCCATCCGCTCGTCGCTCAGCACGAGCGGATGAGCCGTGCCCGTGCCTGCCGCATCTGCTGCGAGCTGGGCCGGTCTGCTGCGCCGGCGCAGCAGACTCACGCCGTCACGGCGGCGCCGTCACCGCCGGACCGCGCCATAGCGCCAGGGCTAGCAGGGGAGGCCACCTCGGAGATCAGCTGGGCGAACAGTTGTGCGCGCCGGGCCCGTCCCAGCTCGGAGCTGTCGGGCGAGCCCACCAGCAGGCCGGAGGGGCCTTCCTGGCCCAGATAGCCGCGCAGCACCTGCGCCGCCAGGGGCAGGACCTGGTCGTCCTGGAGCTTGGGCGAGTCCAACCAGGCCGCCAGATGCCGGTACGCCGCCTGAGCTGCCGTGGGCTCCTGCAGGGCCGCGCGCCAACCGCGGACGAACAGCTGACCGGCCAGCACATCGGAAGCGTCGACGGCCTCGCCGGTGCTCTCCTGGTTCGCGGGCAGCGGCAGGAGGATGTCGCTGGTGATGTCGGTCAGGGCCAGGAACGTGCCCGCTCCGGCCTTACGAATGGTGCTGTCGCTGGATTCGGCCCATTCCACGATCTCCGACAGCACCAGGACGCGTTGCGCGGGAGTGCTCACCAGGGTGCGCACCGCGTCGGCGACGGCGTCCCGGGCCTGGTCGTCATCGCGGGAGGCCAGCAGCCGCAGCCGGGTCAGGGCGACCCGGGGATACCGCTGGCCCAGCTCGCCCGCGCAGACCGCGGCGACCGCGGCGATCATCTGTTCGCTGGTCGTCTTCTGCTGGGCCCAGTCGTACAGCTGCTTACGTACGGCGACGCCCGCGACCGGGTGGAGCGCCATGGTCTGCAGGATGTGGATGGCAAGCTGACGGTGCGCCACACGGTCGGTCTCGATCCACCGCCTGGCCACGGACAGCACGGTGGAGCCGCCGGGCAGCAACGCCAGTGGCACCAGGCAGTCGGCGATGCGCTGCAGATGACGCACGGCGATCTTGTTGGGTGCGCTGATCTGGGAGGCCCACTCCAGCAGCACGGGCCGCAGCTGCGGCCGCTGCCGCCACACGTACTTCAGCGCAGCCCCGGACAGCCCACGCTGCTTCTCCTCCAGGGAGATGCCCTCGTCATCCCTGTACGAGGCGCCGATGGCGGTCAGCCGCTTGTCCAGGTCACGACCGTACAGCGCACCGCCACGCGGCAGTTCGCCACCGACCTGCGTGAACAACTGGTCCGCGGCCCCGAGTACGACGGCGGCCGGGGCTCCATCCAGCAGGGCGGCCGCAATCAGAAGCGCGCGCTCCTGCAGGTCTCCCGGTGCGGAGTGCTCCTCGAACCAGGTTTCCAGGTGCTTCTGCCAGTCGGTGAACTGCTTGCCGACTGCGGATTGGCCGTCGTCCTTGGCCTCGGCGATGAGGCGTGCCAGCCGGGCGCCGTCGGATGCCGGCGCTGCGGGGGCGAGCAGGTCGTGGAGTGAATCGTGCGTCAGCCAGTCGACCCGGCCAGCAGCGAGGTGGCGCAGGTGAGCCTCGGCGACCAGTGCGGCCGAGGGGCGTGCGAGGTGCACGGTCGGCACGGTCGCGAGGGTCCTGGGGTTCCAGCCGTTCGGATCGGCCAGGATGACCAGAACGGCGTCGGCGGTCTGTGCCTGCTTCTGGTAGTCGGCAAGGGCGGTGTAGAAGTCCTCCGACAGATCGCGGTAGTCCGTCAGGTCCAGAACGAATGCGCGCCCCTCGGTGTGGGGGATTTGCTCGGTGCGCGGCTGGTCCCAGTCCAGGACCAGCCAGCTGATCTGCTTCCTGTGCACCCCAGCCTTCCGCAGTGCATGCAGCGCGGCGGTGCGCCGTCCCGTGCCGGCCTGCCCGCACAGCACCAGGACGTGGCTCTTGCCGTAGGGGCGGCTGAGCATACTGACGGCCTGCGCCACTTGGCCGGATCCCTGCGGCCCGGGGGGATCGACGAACGCGTGTTCCGCGAGGTCCAGTTCGCCGTCGTCGACACTGGCGCTGCGCAGGTACTGCCAGCCCCGGACGTACTGGTGGTGGTGCTCTTCGTAGTCGCCGGCGACCTGCGTCACCTGTGCCTGGCCGGACGCTTCGATCTGCTGCTGCACCGCTGCGGTGCCCTCGGCGTCGGTCATGACTGCTCCTGGCTGGGGATGTAGTCGCGGCCGACCTGGATCAGCCGGGCCTTGCCGCTGGCCTTGCCCTTCTGGCGTACGGTGCCGCTGCTCTCGTTCGCGGTGGTGGCCTTTGTGCTGTGCTGAGCGGCCTGGCTGGGGCGGCCGCCGGGTACGGCGCCGCTGTCCTGTGCGAGGTAGGGGGCGAGTACCGAGGGAACCAGCCCGGGGACGAAGAGCCAGCAGATCTGCTCAAAGCCCGGCTTGCCCTCGACGCGGGCGGTGGCCCGGTGGAAGTGATGCTCCTTGAGAGCTGGCGTGCGGCCCGCGGCGACCGTGCGGCCAAAGACGGTGTCCGACACCACGGCAGCCAGCAGCACTCCGTGGTCCACCGCGGCGATCATGGCCCGGCGGGCCGCGTCGCTGTCGACCAGCCGGCAGGCGTCGTTGACCGCGTCCCCCCGGTGCTCCGGCGGCGCCAGGGGCCCGACGTGCACGCTGGCCCGCAGCCGGATCGTCGGCGCGCTGGCCAGCCGGGTCTGCTCGCGCCGCTCGAGTGCCTGACCGAGGTGGACGAGGAGAGGGTCGATCAACCGTGCCGCGTGTCGGGCCGGCAGCACGAAGATGGCACCGTCTCCACGGTCCTTGACGGCGCCGAGCAGCGTCGCGTCGCCGATCCCGCACTGAGCGAACACCGTCGACAGCATGCTGTCCAGATCGGCCCGCGTAGGCGCCATCTTCGCCTCGGGGAGCTTGCTGTACTCCTTCATATCGACGGTCAACAGAGCATGCTCCGGCGGCACATCGGTGACATCGGACGGGACGAGAGAGGGCATGGGCAGCAGCCTTTCCATCGTGTCGGGGAATTCCGAGTGGGTGTGCTGCCTCATGCTGGACGCGCCCGGGCGACGGCGGTGCCCAGTGCTGGGCACCGCGCCGGTGCGGTCGGTCACGTCTGCACGTGAGCGTGTGACTGGATCGATGTGATGTCACGGATGATGAGTCCGCCAGCGGCCTCCGTGGCGAGCCATCCCTGCTCGCGCCACGGTTTCAAGGCCGTTCCCACGGCGTTGCGGGACGCGCCGATCAGCTGTGACAGCTCCAGCTGCGTCAGCCGCACGAGGCATTCGGCGCCGCCCGCCGACGCGGCCTGGAGCAGCCGTCCGAGCGCCGAGGCCAGGCGCACGGGCACGGCCGAAGTGGCCATCTCGAGACGTACGGTCTCCGCTTCGCGTACCCGCGCGATGGCGTGACGCAGCAGCGCGGCCTGCAGATCGTGGAGGTCCACGAAGGCCAGGAAGTCAGAGGCAGGGATGATGTGCACCCGGCAGTCCTCCGCGGCGATGACCGACGCGGCGCGTGGCTGGTTGTCCAACACCGCCAGCTCGCCCAGCAGTTCACCTGCGCCGCGTACCGCCAGCAGCGTCCGTTCGCCATGCGATCCGGTGAGCGTGATCAAGGTGGACCCGGAGACCAGCAGGATGACGTGGGTGCCCGGATCCCCCTGCCGTAACAGCACGCTCCTGGCCGGGCGCACACGGACCGGAGCCAGCTGACACAACTGCGACCAAAGATCATCACCGATGACCGAGACATGCGGCTGATACATACACCCCCCGAGTGTGGTACCCGTCACGCCACGATGTTCTCAAGCAGTGATGTATCCGCTCAACAATCCAATTCCGGCCATACCTATGGCAGTTGCCGTTAAATCGACTGCCCACTTCACCGCACGGAACTTCCGCTGCGCCAAGCCGGCGAACAACACCAGCCGCTCCGCCTCCGCCCGCGCAGGACGGCCAGAGCCCATCGCCGAGAACGTCGACACGAGTTCCTCGGCTCCGCCCTGTTCCGGGACAGGACCTACGAACACCCTGAATCCACCGCGCCGTGGCAGCACAGGGCGGATCGCGGACAGGGCAACGACGAGTGCCGCACCAAGAAGAGCCGCAGCACACGCCAGCGCAGCCACCGACAGCCAACTGGACCCCGGCACAGTCGACAGCGTCGCAGCGTCCACGGCCAGCAGACCGCCAGTCACGCCGCACAACGTCGTCGCCTTCGTGTCCGCCCGCTGCATCTCAACGAACATCTCCGCTGCCGCATCCCCAAGCCGCCGGCAACCCGTGCAGTCAGCTGGAGTGAACCCCCCGCCCATGTCAGCCACGTCGTTCCTCCATCGGGGCTTCGGTTCTGCATCGCTCGGTTTTGCTCCACACCGTGCAGGAATCACGTCGGGGCCTGGGCACACTGCAGTGCATCACGCATGCCGAACCCGTCACAGTCCGGCTGCGCCCATGCGTCAGGGGCACCGAGCCGGGCCCCTCGGCGTGGGTGCCTGCCCGGCCCTTGCAGATGATCTCCACGCGGGGATGCGCGGTGAGCCACGCGGCGAGCGGCCCCGCTCCATATCCGGGCAGGACATCAGTCGGACGATGGCGTTTACCGTCCGTGATCGCAGTGGCGTACGACTGTCCGTGCCGGCTGGCGAAATCATCCATACCCAGCATCCGTGGGGTGCTGGGCTGCGGATCTGGCAGCGACATGACCCGGCGCAGCAAGGTCAGCGTCTGCCCCGTCCCCCGTCCCACGTCGTCCTCCGGCCGTGGGCGGCTGTGCCTGACGCGAACGGTGGCCTTAGCTGTGCCGTGTCTGTGGCGCGCAGCGGACGGCACCCCAGCTCAAGGGACGAGGGCGCCGGCGGGCAGGGACAGGTCGAGCCGGGGCAGACGTCCGGCGTGCGCGCGCAGATGCCGGGCTTCGGCGACCATGACGGGGGCGAACACGCCGTCTTCGGGCGGGTGGGCCGTAAGACGGTGGTGGGCGCGGGCGCCGGCCAGCAGCGGGCGGGCCCAGGCAGGGACAGCGTGCAGAGGGCAGTGCCAATGGCCGACCCCGTGGAGCTTGATGGCGGAGACGTCGCCGGTGATGTCGAGGTCGCGGGTGAAGCGCAGGCTGCCCAGGCGGGCCCGAGTGAAGGCCAGCACGCTCAGCGCCCCGGCGATGAGCGGGTGCGCGAGAGCGGCCAGAGCGTCGGCCTCCTCGGACGCGATCCCGATGGCAGGGGCGGCCTGGACCAGCTGCGCCGTTGCCATCGCACTGGTACAAGGGTGAGCCGGCCGCCCGGGCCTCAGCGACGCCGCCCGAGTCTCCCGCGGCTGCTGGGAGGGTGACTGCCTCACAGCCACCGTCGCCGGTCCCGCCATCGGTGGAGCGGGAGGGAAGGACGAGCGCGCGGGTATCGGTCCCGGCTCGGCGAGGATTGCCTCGAACTGGTCCCGGCCGCTGATACGGCGCTCCACGCGGGCAAGTGCCGGTGGCAGTCCGCGCGGCGGCTTCTGCCACAGCAGGGTCAGCTGAGCTCCCGTCAACTCGCGCCAGGCGAGCAGTTGGTCGATGCGCCGGAGGGTCAGCAGATGGGCCCGGGGGACCACAACGTGCCGTACCCCCATCGCGACACCCCAGGCAGCCGCGGCGAGCCAGGCCGCGTTCACCGAGTCCAGCCACACATCGGGGGAGTGGGGCCCGGGGGCCAGCCGCTTGCCCAGCGCATACAGCATGTCGTGCGCCAGCGCGGCCGGGCTGGAGCTGGCCGGCGTCGGCTGCACGGTGATGCGGCCTTCCCCGGGCCGGTGGGCCTGCAGCGCCGCCCGGGTGTAGAACAGGTCGTCCTGCTCGTCCACCACGATCGTCACGTCGCTGTACACCAGTGCCACCACCCCCTCCCGGCCGCGCCCCGCCACACTGCCCCGGACCTGCCAGGCACCAGGCCGGTCCGTACGGCGCGCATGTTGGCGGCGGCCCGCGCTTGCCGGGCCGCCGCGCCTCGCGGCCGCTGCTACATGCCGCCCAGCTTGCTGTACACCCAGTTGACGAGGTCCTGGCTGACCTCGGTCAGGCCTTTCTTCTTCATGCCGTTGAGCATGTGCTTGGTGATGGTGGTCCAGTTGCGGAAGTTGCCGTGGGCCGCGGCCCGGTCGATGTTGCGGATCATCTGCGGGGCGACCTTGGCCCACAGGGAGTGGAACGCCGGCAGGGTGGCGACGACTTCGGCCTCGGGCATGCGCGTGAACTTCTGCCAGATGAAGATCCGTGACGCCAGCATCGGTTCACGCTTGAGGACCTTGTAGCAGTTGTCGCCGCCGGCGAAGATCACCGCGATGTCGGTGTTGCGGTCGTCCCACAGGTGGCGCCAGTACTCGAACGAGCTGCGGCCCATCCACTGGGCCTCGTCGCAGACCAGCACGCGGAATGTCTGTGACAGCGTCTCTTTCAGGAGGGTGTCGAATTCGATCGGCCGGGTCGGCGGTTCCCCGGGCAGCCCCAGGGCGTGGAACAGTCCGTGGCGGATGTCGCGGGGCGTCGGTCCCGAGCGCAGCTCCAGGCGGTAGGTGTTGTCGGGGGCGATCTTGCGCAGCGCCGAGTTCACCGACATCGTCTTGCCGTATCCGGCCGCTCCGTAGGCGACCATCATGGCCTTGGCGTCGATCGTCGCCTGGACGTCGTCCAGGGTCGTCATGAGCGTGTCGGTGGCCACCAGCTGCGCATCGAGGCGGTGGAAGTGGTCCTCGTCCTCTGCGGGGAGCTTGCCGTAGTCCATGTCGCCGTTCACGCGTTCTCCTCAGGGGTGTCGTTTTCCGGCTCGTCGGCGGCCGGTGGGATCGGGCGGGCCCAGCCGTCCGGGACGGGCTGGTGCGGGATGTAGCCGGGGTCGGCCCGCCGCAGGTCCGTGGCGTCCGATTCGGCAAGTTCTGCCTCGGCTTCCGCCTCGGTCAGCGCACCCAGACGCTCGGGTGGGGCGGCGGTGGTGACGGCCTCGAAGCGCTCGCGGCGAAGCCGTGCCGCGGCCTTCATGTCCGCGCGAAGCCGCCGCGCCTTGGCGGTGCGGGCTTTGCGGACCTTGCGGACCTGCTCCTCGCTGGCCGCCTCGGCCAGAACGGCGCTGCCCAGGTAGGCGCCGTCCAGGCCGAAGACCTCGATGGTCATGTCGTGGTGGGGCAGGTGGCGCACCGCTACGCGGACGCCGGCCTGGCCGACCATCCAGGGGGCGATGTAGTGGCGGTTGCGCCACCGCACGCCCTGCGTGGTGATGGTGCGGGTGCATCCGTCGTCCTCGAGCCCGAAATGGGCCAGTTGTTCGGCGGCAACGTCGTGCAGGGGAGTGGGGTCGCAGCGCCACGTCTCCATCGGGGTGCGGCCGCCCAGCCCCTTGGGCTGGTGCTCGGTGTTCCACCAGTGCACCCACTTCAGCAGCAGTTCCACGAACGCCTCGAAGGTGAGTGCGGGCTCGTCCGGATCCGCGGTGTGTCCGCCGGTGAGCGTCTGGCGGTGCATGTAGCGCGGCATGGAGACGAACAGCATGTCCTCGACCGCGCCGTTGAGCGCCTCGATGGTGCCCTTCAGATGCGGGCTGTAGGCCGGGAGATCGATGACGGGCACGGCGAAGGCGCCCAGGGCCGAGGCCACGGTGGCACACAGGAACTCTTTGCCGCGGTCCACCCGGATCAGGCCCGGCAGGCCGCCGGCCGGGCCGAAGGGCTCGGCACGGTCCAGGGCCATCCGCAGGGCCGCCAGGACCGCATCTGCGCTGGGTGCGTGGGGTGTCACGGCCACGCCCGTGATGACTTTGGTGTGGCAGTCGATGAACCAAGTCACCCAGGGCTGCACGAGTTGGTCATCGAGCAACACCCGCACGGGCACACACTTGTGGTCGCCTTCCCAGGCGGCGTTGCGGTGCGTGGGAGGGCGCTGTGCGAACACATCGAAGGCCCGCCGGGCGGCCTCCCCCTTGGCGAGCCCGGCCCGCTCCCCGGGCGTCAGGTCCCGGCGCAGCGCCCGGTGGATCGTCGACAGCGACGGGGCCGCAGGCAGCCGGGGGTCGGCCAGGGCCCGCTGCTTAAGCTCGCGGTGCACGGCGGAGGCGTTGCCTCCCCACAGCACCAGCAGCCGCCGGATCTCCGGGGTGACGCTGAACCGTGTCCGGGACGCCGCGTCGACGTGGCCGGTGGCGCGCGCCTTGGCGACCCACCGCCACACCGCCCGCTCCGACCGGCCCACGGCCGTGGCGACCAGGCGCACGTGCGCTCTGGTCAGCTCGCCGCTCTGGTCCAGCGACAGCAGCCGCGGCAGCGCGGCCAGCCGCCCCGAGCGGGCGGTGAAAACCGGTTTGCCGGCACCCTGCGTGCTGGCAGAAGAGTCACTCATGCGGTCTGCTCCTTACATGGATACGAATCGTGGAAAGGCTCAGAAGTGCCGTGCTTGCCCGGGGGTTGGCGTGCCCGGGTAGGACGGCGCGGGCGATTCCCGGCCGCTGTCAGGGCCGTGGCGCGGCGTCATGCCAGGGGAGGCGGGCACGGCGGAGCCGTAAGCCCGCGTCGAGTGCGAGCGTCGGCAATTTCGCTGGGAAGGGGGCGTGCTCCTCGACGGCCCGGCTGCTCGCAGGAGCACTCTTGCGCCGGGTTACCGGGGAGGGCCCGGCACCGGCCGGTCCTGCTGCGGCGCCGTCGGGTGGAAGGCCGCGGTCGATGCTGAGCCGAGTGCTTGTCAGCGCTGGCCACAGGCATGCAGGGGCGACCTGATGCGCCGGGAAGGAAGTGCCGGGCCCGCCGGTCACCGGAAGAGGAGCCACCGGTGCCCGATGAGGCTGCCCGGGGACCGGAAGATGGGCTCCTTGGTGACTTTGGTGGCCGGCCCGGTACTGCTCAGGTGTGTTCCAGCAGGCGCTGGATCCCGTCGTGGATGAGTGCGGTGCGTTTTTGCGGTGTGAGCCAGGTGGCCGTTGAACCCTGGGCGGTCTTGTCGACGAGCAGGACGTCGTCGACGGCCTCGGCCACCGGGAACAGGTGGCTGATGACGGTGACCATCTTGTCCCGGGTCATGCTGCTGCGCAGGACGGCGAGGGTGTCGTCCAGGCGGTTGTTGTCCAGCGAGCCGAAGCCTTCGTCCAGGAACAGGCTTTCCAGCTTGCTGTGGCTGCGGTTGTGGCGTTCGACGAGCGCCAGTGCCAGCGCGAGGGAGGTCTGGAAGGTTTCGCCGCCGGAGAGGGTTTGCGGGTCGCGCGCGTGATTGGTGGCGAGGTCAACGATCTGGAATTCCTTGGTGAATGCGTAGTTGCCCGTGGAGATCTGCTGGAGGATCCTGCTGCCGTGGCTGAGCAGTGAATGGGTGCGCTGATCGGTGAGATAGGTGAGGAACCTCCCGTCGGTGAGCTGGTCGCTCACGCTCTTCCACTCCGCGGCCTGCCGGCGGGCAGCTTCGAGGGCGGTGTCCAGCGCGTCGGCGTAGGGGATTTGGGACCGTGCTGTGCGCAGGTCCGTCTTGGCGTTGTCGTGAGCGGCTTCCGCTTGGATTGTCTTGCGGCTGAGCGGGTCGAGAACGGCGGGGGCGAGCAGGTCGCTCTTCTCAGGCACCGAGAAGTCGGGGTCCTGGTCCGTCTCATCGGCGGTGGCGCCGGCTTGGCTGATCAGCTCCTTCTCGAATGCTCGGACCTCGTCGGCGGCGTGCTGCGCGGCCTGCCCGAGCGCGCCGGTCAGACGCTGATGCAGCGAGGCGAGGGCCATGCAGTAGGTGTCGACGGCGGCCAGGTCGCCTGCGTCCGGAACGGGAGGCAGGTCGGGGGGGTCCTCGTCCTCGAGAAGGCCTGCGGCATCGGTGGCCGTGTCCGCCCAGCGCTCCAGCTGCTTGATGAGATTGCGTGCGGGGGTCTCGACCGTGCGCCGGCGGCGCGCGTCCAGGGCCTGCAGGCTTTCACTGTGCAGCGTGAGGGCCTGCCTGGCGTCGTCACGCTCCTGTGTCCTCTGCTCGAGCCGTTCGAGCCGCTGGCCGGCTGCCTCTTTAGCGGAAGCGATGTCCTGCAGGGAGGGCAGTTCTGACGGGGAGGACTGGGCGGGGCGGACGGAGGGCGGCAGTTCGCCGACCTCCTTCAGCAGACCCGCCAGCTCGGTCTCGTACTGCAGCTGGTTCTTGTCCAGCCGTTTGCGTTCACGCTGCAAGCGGCCGCGCTGGCGTTTGAGTTCGGTCCGGGCTGCCTCATGCTCGGCCTGCGCCGCCCCCAGCTCCGCCTGGGCGCTCGTGTGTGCCGCGAGCGTCTCACCTTCCACCTCGCGCAGCGGCTGGACAAGTGCTTTGACCACACGGGTGATCTGCGCCCGGCCTACTGGGTCACCCTCGGCAAGGGCACGCGCCTGAGCCCTCGCCTGCCCGCCCAGCGTGTCCACGGCGGTGGCCGTGGCAGGAGCACCGGCCGGGTGCATCGCATCCACCAGCTCCTGCACCTGGAGCAGCGCCGCGTCCATGCGCTCGCGCGCGGCCAGGTGTCCGCGGCGGTGCTTGTCGACCTTCCGCTCGGCCCCCTTCAGCTGGGCGGCCGCCTCCGCCTTGGCCTCCACCGCCGCTTCGACGGCCTTCGAGCGCGTGGTGACCTTGCCTTTGGCCTGAGTAAGCGCCTTGCGGTCCAACAGCGGCGGGGGAGTGAAGTCGCTGGTGATGGGCCGGGTGCACACCGTGCAGGCGTCCCCGGGCGCCAGACCGGAACCTGCCGCGTGAGCCGCCTCCCCGCGCTGTAGCGCAGCGAGGACGTCCTGGGTTGCCTCCAGAGCGCCGCGCCGCTCCTTTAGCTCGCTCTCCAGGCCGGCGCAGTGGCCGCGCTGTTCCTCCACCGTTTCCAGTGCCATGCGTTGTGCCTGCAGATGCCCGGCCGCGGCGTTGGCCTCCTGCAGTGCCGCCCGGACGGCCTCCTGGACCCGGTCGGTGTGCGTGCGTGCCTCGCTCACCATGCGCTCGGCCCGGCCGGCGGCCTCGACGAGGGCCGCCTTGCGCTGCTCGTGCCCTTCCAGTTC
This sequence comes from Streptomyces sp. NPDC046197, assembly GCF_040646295.1. Lineage (NCBI taxonomy): Bacteria > Bacillati > Actinomycetota > Actinomycetes > Kitasatosporales > Streptomycetaceae > Streptomyces > Streptomyces sp. NPDC046197. Next base: position 21,165 of record NZ_JBEYZY010000046.1, read on the forward strand.
CTGCCGTGCCTGCGTGTGCTCCTGTTCGTGCTCGCTGTGCTGAAGCTGCTCCTGCTTCAGCCGCTGTTCGACGGCGTCCAGGCCGGCTGTACGCTCGGGCAGGCGGGACAGGACGGCGGATGCGCTGGACAGGGATCGGAGCGTGTCACCGGCCTGTGCGGCCGTATCCAGGGCGCCCTGCGCCGCATCCAGCTTCGCGTTCAGCTCGCGCCCGGCTTTCTCCTGTTCTGCTGCCTCGGCATCGAGTTCCCTCTTCTTCCGGGCCAGCGCAGCCATCGTGATGCTCGCATCCGCAACAGCACGCTCACGCAGCAGCCGTGCCGCTTTGTCCAGGCCCGTCTTGCGGTGCTTGTGCTCGATGGCCCGGCTCTGGGCCGTGCGCAGCGCATCCAGTCGCTCGCGGCGGCGGGTCGCGATACCCCGGGTGCGTTCCAGGTCCAGCGTCGCCTGGGAAGCGGCAGCATGAGGATCCGGCAGGAGACGCAGTCGGGCCCTGGTGGCCTCGGTGATCTGTGTATTGAGGCGCTCCAGTCGCGCGCCGGCCAATTTGCGTACACGCTCGAGCTCGTTGATGCCGAAGATGTGCCGCAAGATGTCGGCACGGATGGCCCCGGGGGCCTTGAGGAGGGTGTCGAACTTCCCCTAGCGCAGCAGGACCGTGCTGACAAAGCCCTCCCAGTCCAGCCCGATGATCCGGGTCACCGCCTGCGTCACCGCACGCATGTCGTTGACCCGCATGTCGGCGGCATCTTCGGCCAGGGGCTCGAGCACGGCCTGCGGCCTCTTCTTGTTGTCCGCATGCAGGGTGCGGCGCACACTCCACTCGCGGCCGTTCGCCGAGAACTCGAACGCTACATGCATGCTGGGGCATCCCTTGCCGATCAGCTCGTAGGCGACCTTGGGGTCCTTGGACCACGAGCACGCCCCATACAGGACGAAGATGATCGATTCGAGGATGGTGGACTTGCCCACGCCGGTGTTGCCCAGGATGGCGAGCAGACGCTTGTCGGTGAAGTCGATGCTGCAGGTGCCGGCGTAGCTGCGCACTCCCGTAAGGGTGAGCCGCAAGGGCCTCACGACGCCTCCATCCAGGGGTTTTCCAGCGCGGCGCGCAGCAGTTCCTCGGCCGGGACCGGGGTCAGTGTCTCGTCGTCGAGTTCGTTGAGCAGGTGGAGGAAGGCGGTGACAGTGGACTCCGCGGCATCTGCGTCCAGTCCCTCACGCGCCAGGTAGGCCCGGAACGCGTCGGGGAGTTCCGGCTCATCACCCGGGTCGCTGTCCAGGACGGCGCCGGCGGCTGCCTCCCGTGCCGGGGTGGGGTTGACGAGGATCGCGTTCGGGACGATCTCGGCGATCTTCTGGCTGAGGAGCCCGTCGGGCTCTTCGCCGGCGATCTCCGCTTTGAGGAAGGTCCCGTCGTACTGGGCGGCCGCGGCCTTCAACTCCTCGAGGGTCCCGGGGAAGTGGGCCAGCCGTCGGCCGCTGGAGAGCCGGCGGGGCAGCGCCCTTACCGGTCGTCCTGGGTCGGCGTCGACGATTACGACGCTCTTGGTTTCGTTGGCTTCACCGAAGTCCATGGGGAGCGGACTGCCCGCGTAGCGGGCGAACTTCAGGCCCTCTACCGTCTGCGGGCGGTGGATGTGTCCGAGGGCGGCGTACGACACCACCGGAAGGTCCTCGGGAGGGGTCTCGAAGGACTCGTCCACGGCCCGTTCGCTTTTGGAGGTCCTGGCGCCGGCGACGAGCACATGGGCCGTGAACACCAGGATGTCCCGCTCGGGGTCGTATCCCTCGTGCAAGGCATCCAGGAGCTCGCCCTGCAGGCCGCGCATCGCCTCGGCGTAGTCGGCATACGACGGGCCGGAGGTGGAAGAGCGCTGCCAGAACCGGTTCGGGTGCACGAACGGCAGGACAGCCAGCCGGATTCGCTGCTCACCGCCGCACGCCTCGAAGGTCATCACGCCCCCGTCATGTGCCGGGCGGAGCTGGTCGACGAAGAACAGGCCCCGGCCGCAGGAGGGACCGCTCATGAAGTTGAGGAACTCTAAGTAGTGGGGGGAGTCGTGGTTGCCGGCCACGACCACGGTGGGGGCGATGGCGGCGAGTTCGCGCAGGGTGCGCATGGCGCGGAACAGGTCCCGGACGGTGGGACGGGAGGAGTGGAACAGATCGCCGCTGTGGACGATCAGGTCCGGCTGGTTCTCCTGGGCGATTGCCACGATCTCGGCCAAGACGGCGTCGAAGTCCTCTTCACGTGGATGGCCGTGCAGGAGGTGGCCCAAATGCCAGTCGGAGGTGTGGAGCAGTCTGCTCATGCCTTCATGCGCCCTTCTGGAAGCGAGGCGTAGGAGGGCACCGGTGGTGCCTTATGAGCCCGGGACTGTACATCAAAATCCCTGGAGTAAAACTGGACTTCCCGAGTAGTCGTCGGCGTCCGGTATGGACGAGTGCCTGATCGCTCTCGAGAAGCGCATGCAGCAGCTGCAGGAGGCGCTCCGGTAGGCGCTCGCGCAACACGATACTTTCCAAGTGCGCGGCCTGTATGCGGATTTGACACGCACTCGATGCGCCTGGAAGGTTCTGTGCGGGCTCGGTGATGTCCCGGACGCGGCCCAACTGACGCCCGCGTTGATGGTCGCCGAGCCCTACCCGGGCGAACCCAATAGGCGACCAGATCCACCAGGTGTCGGTCTTCGCGATTGCCTGGAGTAAAACTGGGAGTCCCGAGTGACTGCTAGCATGCGGGCATGGATGAGCATCTGGTCGCTCTCGAGAAGCGCATGCAGCAGCTGCAAGAGGCGCTCCGGCAGGCGCTCACGCAACACGACAACTCCCAAGTGAAGGTTCTGGGCGAGGAGTTGACCCGCACTCGGCACGCGTGGAACGTTCTGTGCGGGCTCAGTGAGGTCCCGGACACGGCCCAGCCAGAGGTCCAGCCAGAGGCCCGGCCGGAGCCCGCGCAGACGGTCACCGAGTCCAACCAGGGCGTGCCCGTACGCGACCAGGTCCACCAGGCGCTGGCCCTCCTCACCGTCCCCGCCTCGCCGAAACTGCTCAGCCAGGTCCACCAGGCGTTCTTCTCCAGCCCGCTGAACACCGCACGTCTGACCACCCTGCGCCGCGACGAGGAACGCTCCTTCCGCTCCGCCCCCTACGGCCGCGCCTATTACATCTGCCCCGCGCTGACCTCCGATCTGCTCTCACCGGCCCGCGGGTTGCTCGCCCTGAGCACCTGGCCACTGGAACAGCGCCTGGTGGGACCGCTCACCCAGCGCGTCCACTTCCTCACCTCGGCCCTGCGGCTCGCGGACGCCGCCGAACACCTCGCCGACGAGAAGGGGATGCCGCAGCCCGTCCAGCAGCTCCTGCTGCACTACAGCCGCAACATCCACGGCGACACCCCCCGGGGCCCGCTCGACCTTGACGCGCTGCGCCGGGCCGCCGCAGCGGAACTGGAGATCCACGCCGACGACGACGCCGACACCCGAGCCGAAGCGGCGCACCGCGCACGCGAGCAACTCGACGACGTGGAACAGATCTTCGGCAATATCCTGCGCGACACCGCCCGCGTCCGCCGCACTTCGTAAACCCGCCCCTGCAACCAGCACGGCTGTGCCCTGTCCCGCCAAGGAAAACAGTGAGCTCGCTCGACGCACGACTGGGCGTATTACGCGGAACCGCGCCGCCCATCCCACACAATGCACGCACCCTGGCAGCGCTGACCGCCAATCCGAGCTGCGACCGCCGCTCCCTGCTGGACGCGGCCGGCATCGACAAAGACGCCCTCGCCGCCCATCTGGGCCTCCCGCGGCCGCTGAGAAAATCCCAGCTCGCCCTCGACTACGGCCTCACCTTCGAACGCGAGGTCACCGCCCAAGCCGGAGCACCACTGGTGCCGCTGCTCCGCCAAGCCCTGAGCCTGACCCCGTCCGAGGTGTCCTACGAGGACGTCAACAGCGTCGGCAGCGATGACGACAAGTCCCCCCTGAGGCTACGCCGCGCCCACACCCGCTCCCGCATCCTCAGCGCAGCACACCGCAAGCCGGCTCCCCGCACCCTGCTCGACCACCCCGTACTGCGTCTGACCGTCGCCGGCCACCAGACCTACCTCGAGCCCGACATCATCGCCTTCCACCGCGACGGCCTCTTCCACGTCGTGGAGATCAAATCCTTCCCCGTCATCCACGGACAGCCCGACCCCATCAAGACCAACGCAGCGCTGACCCAGGCCGCAGCCTACGTCCTGGCCCTGCGGGAACTCCTCGCCGGCGACGGCCTCCCACCAGACCGCGTCTCCGACACCGTGATCCTGGTCAACCCCCGCAACTTCACCCGCCACCCCACCGCCACGCCCTTCAGCGCCCACAAGCAGATCAAGAACCTGAGCCGCCACCTCGGCAGACTCCGGCGCCTGCCCGAACTGCTGGACAAGCTTCCCCCCGGCACCACCTTCGACCTGGCGCCAGGCCCCGACCAGAGACCGACCCGACCCCGCGGTGAACTCGTTGCCGCACTCGCCACCGTGCGGCCGTACTACACCCCCGGCTGCCGCCACCACTGCGACCTGGCCTTCCACTGCCGCACCGAGGCCCGCAACCAGGGCAGGACCGCGGCCCTGGGCACCGCAGTCCGCGACGACCTCGCGGGAATCGACACCATCGCCACGGCCCTGGCCCTCACCGACGGCCACCTGCACCCCTCACGGGGCCAGAAAGACATCACCCAGGCCCTGCGCCACGCACAGCGCATCCACGCAGACCTCCAGACGGACACCGCATGATCCGGCTCACCTCACTCCTGCGGATGCGCGCCGCCTCCACCGGCAACGCCCAACGCGCCAGCCAACTGCGCCACCTCCACCTCAGCGACCAGCCGCTGATGCTGCTGGCGCTGAAGCAGACCGGGCCCGCCGCACGACCGCTGGCCGTCATGCTGGGCACCGATCCGTACCGCCCCCGGCTCCTGCTCGCGCCGCCCTCGGGCAGCACCGCCCCCATGCTCGCTTCCCTGGCAGACGCCGTCACCGCCTACATCGACGCCTGTCAGCGGCACAGCGAACACCTGCCCGCCACCTCCAGCAAGCCGGCCCGCCGGCGCTACACCGACGCCCCCCAGATCCTCGTCCCCAACCCTCAGACCGTGCAGCACCTGAAAGACCTCGGAGACGCCCTGCGATTCCGCAGCGCCGACGGCCAGAATCCCGACTCCCGAGCCGTCCAGCGCCTGGGACACTGGCTCACCTATCTCACCGACCGCGCCGACCTGGCCGGCTCAGCCGCCCTCACCCCGATGACCAGCTTCCTCGGCATGCACTGGGTCAGCGGCCAAAGCCCCCTTGAGGACGAGGACCTGGCCACCCTGCTGGCCTGGATCGACCCGCCCCGCCACGCAGCCTCGGGACGCGACGCTGCACTGGAGGCAGAAGACCCGGCCACCCACCGCCCGGCGGGACCAGCCACCGACGCCGCCTTCGACAACGACCAACTGGCGCCCCTGTTCGACGCCTACGCCCGCGCCCGGCGCCAGGCCCGGGATCAGGAGCAGACCCGCACCCTGCAAGAACTCGACCGCCTGCTGGCCACCTACGTGCAGCCCACCTGGGACCTCATGTGGCACGCCTACGCGCTCCTGCATGCTCTCCCCGAGGCCAAGGGCACCGCACGCCGCTGGGACCACGAACGTACTGCCTTCACCGACGAATGCATCTACCTGGCCCAGGACGGACGCCCCCGGCCAGCCCGCGACCACGCCATCGCCGCCGCCGTCCGCCTGGCCCGCATGGAACAAGCAGCCGCCGCCTTCGCCGCCGAACGCGCCGCCGACGACCCCTTCGCACGGGCAGAACTGCGCACCACCGGCGAAGCCTTCGGCGGTCCCGTCACCACGATCGACCCGGAGCACACCCTTCGCGGACCCACCGGACGAGCACAATGGCGGCCCCGCCTCACCGTGTCCACCCCGGACCCCGTGCCCATGGAACCCGGCCAGCTCTTGGCCTGCCACACTCACCGCAACGCCCGCTACAAGATCTGCGAGGTCACTCCGGCCGACGGCGACACCCTCGTCGAACTCGAGATTACCGCCGGCATGGGCACAGTGGCCCGCCCCAACCATGCCGTCCTGCCCGAAGCCGGCGCCTTCCTCGTGTTCACCATCGCACCCGACCACTACCGGATGCCGGAATTCCCCTCACGAGACCAGACACCCTGGACCCACGGCGGGCCTCCTGCCGACCATCCGGACGACAGCGACGAGGACGAGGGCGAGGAAGAACAGTGACACCGCCCCATCAGCCATCGCCGCAGCAGCGGATGGACACGGTCGCCCGCGCCATCCTGGAGCAACTGCCCAGGCTCACCCACCCCGGACTCGTCGTGGACTCCCCGCCCGGCGCCGGAAAATCCACCCTGGTCGCCCAGGCTGCCGTCGCCCTCGCGCAATCCAGCGCCCCCTGCGTCGTCATCGCCCAGACCAACAGCCAGGTCGACCACCTCGTGCGGCGATTCGCCCGGCACCACCCACACCTGCGCACCGCCCGGCTCACCGCAACGGAACACACAGTGCCGCACGACCTGCAGGCACATCCCGGCATCCGTATCGGCCCCCGCATCGAAAACCTCGAAAAGACGGCCGACGTCATCGTGGGAACCGCCATGAAATGGGCCACGGTCACCGACCGCCGATGGCCATGGGCGATCATCGACGAGGCCTACCAAATGCGCTCCGACACGCTTCTGTGGACCGCCGGCATCTTCGACCAGGCACTCTTCGTCGGAGACCCCGGCCAACTCGACCCCTTCTCCCAGGTCGAAACCAACCGCTTCCAAGGCCTGTCTCACGACCCCATGAACAGCGCGGTCGCCGTCCTGCTCGCCAACAACCGCGACCTGCCCGTCCACTCCCTGCCCGTGTCCTGGCGCCTGCCGCCCTCAGCCGTCCCCCTGATCAGCGACGCCTTCTACCCCTCCACGTCCTTCCACGCCGCAAGCCGTGAAGCCGACCGCACCCTCACGTTTTCCATCACGGGCATGCGCACCCCTGCCGACGAGGTCATCGAACACGCCGCCCGAACCGGATGGGCACTGCTCGAACTACCGGCCCGCATCACCGGCCAGCACGACATCGAAGCCTTCCAGGCCGTCCTCGGCATTGCCGAGCGGCTGCGGGCCCGGCGCGCCATCACCACCTGCGAGGAAAACCCCGAAGGCCACGTCCTGCTGCCCGGTGACATCGCCATCGGCACCGCCCACCGCAGCCAGGCCCACCACATCCGCGCTCTCGTAGCCCGCCAGTACCCCCAACTGCACGGCATCACCGTCGACACCGCCAACCGACTCCAAGGCTGCGAATTCCGCATCACCATCGTCCTGCACCCCCTCTCCGGCCGCGGCGACGCCTCCGCCTTCCACCTGGAAGCCGGCCGCCTGTGCGTTCTCACCTCACGCCACCGCCACGCCTGCATCGTCGTGGCCCGTGTCGGCATCGCCGAACTCCTCGACACCCACCCCTCCAACGACCCTGTACACCCCGGAGGCGCCTCCAAGGTTGCCGACGGCTGGGAGGCCAACCACGCAGTCCTCGCCCACTTGGCCGAACACACCGTCCACGCCCGGGCACGGCTCGGCCGCCGGACGTGTCAGTGACTTTGTGTAAGTCCTTGGGTTTCACTCGGCGTTGAGCCTGTCCTCGAAGAACAGTGAGAACTGGTTCAGCGCCGTCTTCCAGTGTGCCGCGACGTGGTTGACATCGCGGGACTTGGGGGTGATCAGCTCGCGGACTGCGAGGTAGAGCACCTTCAATGCAGCCTGCTCGGAGGGGAAGTGCCCGCGGTTGCGGGTGGTCTTCCGCAGTCGGGCGTTGATCGACTCGATCAAATTCGTGGAGTAGACCACCTTCCTTATCTCCGGTGGGAAGGCCAGGTAGGGAGTGAACTCGTTCCACGCGGCCTGCCACGTGCGCAGAATCGCCGGGTAGCGTTGGCCGAGCTCGGAGACGGAGAACTCCTGCAGTGCCTGCTCTGCGGCCTGCTCGGTCGGCGCGGTGTAGATCGCCTTCAGTGCCGGCACCAGCGCGGGATGGTCCCTCTTCGACGCGAACCGCAGCGAGGCCCGCATCAAGTGGATCACGCACGTCTGCACCGTGGCTCGGGGCCAGGTCGCGGTGACCGCGTCGGGCAGGCCCTTGAGCCCGTCGCAGGCGACGATGCACACGTCTTCCACTCCGCGGTTGCGCAGTTCGGACAGCACCGTCATCCAGGTGGTGGCGCCTTCGCCTCCGTCGCCGACCCACAGGCCGAGGACGTCCTTGCGGCCGTCCATGTCGACGCCGACGGCGAGGTAGACCGGCTTGGAGACGACCGATCCGGACCGGATCTTGATCCACAATGCGTCGATGTAGATGATCGGCCAGATCGCGTCCAGCGGGCGGTTCTGCCAGGCGGCCAGCTCGTCGGCGACCGCGTCGGTCACCTTGCTGATGAGATCCGGTGAGACCTCGACGCCATACATGCCTGCCAGGTGCGAGCGGATGTCCCGCACCGACATGCCGCGGGCGTACAGCGACAGGATCTGCTCGTTGAACCCGGCCAGCCGACGTGCGTGCTTGGGCACCAACTGCGGCTCGAAGGAGCCATTGCGGTCCCGGGGAACGCACACGGTGACCGCACCTGCGTCCGTCAGCACGGTCTTCGGCGAGGTCCCGTTGCGGCTGTTACCCGAACCACGGCCGGCCGGGTCGTGCTTCTCATAGCCGAGGTGTTCGGTCATCTCCGCGTCCAGGGCCCGTTCGAGCACGGCCCGGGTGACCGCGGTCAGCAGGCCGCCCTCGCCCAGCAGGACGGCTCCGGAGGCGTCGGCGCGGTCCATCAGCCGCTCGACGACCTCGTCCACCAGTTTGTCCTCGGCCGGCTCCACCGCCGGGATTCCTTTGTCCGTCATGATCTGTCCATCCGGGCTGGTCAAGGCCCTGCAACCGGGCCCCGGCCAGCCTGTCACATCACGGACTTACACGATCTTTCAGACACGCTCCGGCCGCCGACGCGGATGAGTAGTCCGCGGCACGCGCCCGCAGCGTGCGCGGTCCCTCAGGATATGGACCCGACTCGAGGATGCCGGCATCGCCGGCGTCCTCTAGAACTGCTGACTCGCGATTTTGTTGAAGGACGTTTGGTAGGCCTCCAGTGCAGCCCGGGCGCGGTCCGTGTCGCCGCCGAACAACCCATGCGTGAGAGGGCTCCATTGGGCACCTTGAGTCTCGAACTCGTGCACGAGGTCGGCAACTGGGTTGCCGTGGCTGTGGGACCGCCAGGTCGAGCGCCCGTACCAGTGGGAGCGGCTCCACGACGGCTTCTGCGGATTTGCGGCCGCGCGCACGTTCGCCATGTCTTGCGCGAGCACCCCGAGAACGGCTTCGGCCCGGTCGAACTCCGAGCTGTACGCGTCATCGTCCGGCCACTGGTCCGAGAAGATCGGGTGAAGGATGGCATGCAGCCACTCGGCAACCGGTGTGTGGTACTTGCTGTCCCTGCGTTCCGTGAAGTCCTTCAACGCCTCGTTCAAGTCCCTTCCCGTCGTGGCGGAGCGGGCGAGGACATGGGACGTGAGGTTCGCGGGGGCGCCGAACGGCTTGCACGGATCTGTTGCCTCGATGATGGGCGTCGGCTTCTGCTCGTACCTGTCCCTGACCGACGGGTCGACGACGAGTGACTTGAGGTTGGCCCAGTTGCCGCTCGACGTGCACGCGAGCGCGGCGGCCATGATGCCAACCATGCCCGGGAGATGGCGGAGTTCGACGAGTGCCGCCTTCCCGCTCTCCGGTTTGGTCGCCGCCGCGACGAAGGAGCGAATGCCGTTCCTCCACGGCAGCAACGATTCGGGCGCTCCCCAACGGGAGGCCACCTGAAGCGACGCGCAGAACGGCTTGGAGAGGGTCCAAAGGCCTTGCGCCTCCTCGGCGATACGAACGATCTGCTCCTCGTTCGTGCCGCCCAGCGGTCCGGTCAGCCGGTCCGTGTCTTTGAGGACCGCGAGCACATGCTGGACTTCCTGCGAGATGAGGTCGTCCAACTCAATGCGCCGTGAGGGTTCAAGGAGCATCTCCTTGGTGAGCCGTGTGAGAAGGTCCGCCCGGTCCGCAGACGTCGCCTGCTCGACGGCGGCGAGGGTGGTAGCCGGATCGGGCCTTTTCTCACCGAGCAGGCGACTGATCGTGGTGACGAGCCTGGCCGCGTGGGCCATGTGGTCCTTGCCGAACAGGTCCGAGTAGTTGAGGTCGCTCAGCACACGTCCTGCCCCCAGGTCCCAGTCGGGGACGCCGCCCGCGTCGAACCTCACCGGGATCAGCCAGACGCGTCCGGGCGGCATCTGGCGGAACTCCTCGACGGCGAGTGTCAGTTCCTCGTTCATGTAGGACTTGTCCTTGGCCCGAGCGTTGTCCGAGAAGCAGGCCAGGAAGACGAGCGATCCGTCTCTGATCGCCGCCCGAATCTTGGCTCGCCAGGCGTCCCCCGGCCCGAGGTCCTTGCGGTCGCGCCAGTACGGGATCTGGGCCGCCTCCAGGACAGCGCAGAGGCCGTCCACCTGATCCGAGTCCTCACGGACGTAGGAGATGAAGACGTGTTTGGCCACTTCGTCGTTCATGCGTCGGATGATAGGTCCCAGCTCTGACACTGATGAGTTGCGTGGGAGCAGGCTCAGTCGGCGACTGCTGCCGTGTGGGAAGCGGCTGAACCCGGCGGCCTGTCAGCCTGGTGGCGGCTGGTCGTGGTCGGCCTCGATCGCCGCGGTCAAGGCGAAGTTGAGCCGGGCCACGGCCGGGTATTCCTGGGAGATCTGCGGGTTGGCGACGTCGAGGGCGGACAGCCCGGCAGCCAGTCCGGGGCTGCGACCGTCCTCGGCGGCCACCAGGTCACACACCTCCAGCAGGGTCTGCACCGCGATTAGCCGGCATTGGTCGCGCAGCGAGAGAGCTTCAGGATCCTCCTCCTGCGCCAGGATGCCAGCTTGGTCGCGGGCGAAGGCTGCGGCGATCTGGGCCGGGGGCGTGGGGCGCTCAGGGCCCGGGGCCCACCCCTGGGGACGATGGGCGCGCCGGACCAGGTCGTAGGAGTAGGCACGAAGGTCAAGAACGGGCTGTGTCAGAGCCTCTTGCATAGATCGTCCGCGCATTTGCAGCCCCAGCCCGTCGGCCAGCGCGTTCAGGCGGCCCTCGTCCAAAGGCAGCACATCGCCGCAGGGGAGGACTGAGCTGGCGAAGGGAAGGACCTCGTTGTCTTCCACCGGCACGCAGGCAATGCGGCAGCGGACCTTGGTGCTCGAGCGCTGTTCGGCCGTCCAGGCGCGGAGGGCATCCTGGGTCTGTGGCCACTGTTCCACCGCTACCGTCACCACGACCTGGTGGTCCAGCCATGGCGCCAACGGGGTCGGCTCCGCGACGAAAGCGGAGCCGTTAACCGTGATGCCCACCTGCTCGAGCACTTCTCTCACAGCCTGCAGCGCGGTCTGCAGTACCTGTTCCAGCGCCATCTCCACCGCGGCCTCCAAGCGCCCGCGGTCGCCGAGACCGCGGCCCAGAGCCTGCGCGACGGCAGGCTCATCGACGGCGGAAAGCAACTTCGCCGCCCGCGCCACCACGGTGATCAGCTCGACGGGCAAGGTGTCACCGATGCCGGAGTACACCGGTGCGCCCTGCTCCCGGGTGCGCTCCAGATCCGGGACCGCGTCCAGAAGCCGGGAACCGGCGCCCCGCAACCCCTGTGCGCTACCGGCGGAGTCAGCCACCTGGGACAGACAGGACGCCAGATGAATCAGGGCCTTCTTCGCGGTGTCCTGTTCGACAGCCTCCAGCAGCGACGCATCATCATCCGCCGCGGCGTACGTCACCATCTCGGCTTCGGCCGGGGACAGCGGGGCAGCGGGGTCCGCCGGTCGCGGCGGCAGCGCGACGGCCGCCTCGTGCACGCGTTTCACCTTCGCCGTCCATTCCTGCCGGGCGGGCACCGTGTCACGCGGCCGAAGCCGGGACGGAAGCTTCTCGAGCAGGGCCAACAGGTCCAGCACCAGCTCGGCCTGAGCCCGGCAACGGCGGGTCCAGCTCTCGTTCTGATCCGATTCGACAGCAACGGCATACAAGGCGGTGTTCCGGCTGGTGGCCCGCGCCCGCCGCAGTACGCCCGCGAGGATGGTCTTGACGCCGTCGGTGACCCCTTGAACCTGTTGGGGCCTGTCGTTCGCCTGCCACAACTCCGCATGAACCAGGTCGACTTCCGGACAGGCGTCGAACAACCGCCGCATCAAGCGCACGACCTGGGAGTTCTCCGACTGCGGGTCACCACCCTTCTCCGGTGCGTATGCCGATGCGGGCACCGGGGTCTCGGGCCGGCGGGCGTAGGACACCATGCGCGCCGTGCAGGCCAGGTCGGGGGAGTAGGTCCAGGGCCGGGCCAGCGAATCGGCGGCGGTAGCGCGAAGCTCCCCGGCCGGCACGAAGGAGACCTCGACATCACGCCCGTACGGGTCACTGGCGACCGCGTCGACGGCCCGCAGGCTGACATCGCCGAATACCGCCGCGACGTCCGCTCCCCGCAAACCGGCCAGCGACGCGAGTGATGCGGTCAGCTGCGCCCGCAGGTCAGCCGGGATCCCCGGTCCACTTCCGGGAGGATGGGGCAGGGCCGGTACCAGGTGCCGGTACGCCTCGGCGGCCTGCTCCGCAGTGAGGGAGATCAGCGTTTCGGCCGCTTCGGCCAGACGCACCGCATCCGCCAGCGGTGCAGCGATGAGCAAACGGACCAGCCCGTCCGGACCCACCGCCGCACCGGCAGCGCGTCCTGCCTGCTGACAGCGCTGCGGAAGCAGCGGCGCGAGGACCTGGATGGGGTTCGGCGGCAGCTCGCTGATGTCCATGCCGTCGAGGGACATCCAGGCCAGGCGCAACATGATCACCCGGTCCACGTGCGGCGGGCGCACAGCGTCCGCCAGCGGCAAGGACGCGTACACGTACGCGATGGTGTCGATCCGATCCGCCACCTCCAGCAGGGCAGCAGCCCCCAGCGCCGCACTGCCCTCCTGAGGGGCGCCGAGTATGGCCCCGGCCAGCTCGCGCAGCTGGGCGGCGATGCACGAGGCCAGCGGCTTCAACGCGAAGTGCACGCGCGTCAGCCGGGCCGTGGCGTCCATCGCCTCCAGGCCGCGGGCGCATGCACGTGCAACCCGGGTGGCCGCACGGCGGAGCGCTTGGGGGCGGCTGGCCGGAGCCAGCGCCGAGACCGCGGCCGCGAAAGTCGAACCGAGCGGCGGAAGACCATGCTCGTGCAGCAGTTCCAAAAGCACCTCGGTGCGCAGGTCGTGCAGCCCCCGCAGGCCGCCGTCCCCGGTCCCCAGCAGCATGTGCTCACCGACGAGCCGATGCAGTGCGCGTTCGACCTCGGCACGCGGCCGCTCCAGAGCCGCTGGCAGGGTTTCCGCAGAGGTCTCAAAACCCAGGGCGTGGGCAGCGCAGACCAGACGCAGCACCTCTCGTTCGACGTCACGCTGCGCCTCATCGAACCGAGCCACCTGCTCGGCCAGGACTTCCCGCAGCCGGCGCCCCGTCGTCACCAGCGCCAGGAACTCCATCAGCAGCCCTCCGGCCCGCCCAACAGCTTCTTCGCGGGCCATCTGCACCGGCGTCCCCGACGCCTGCACGGCTTCATAGACCTCCCGGGCCGCGCTGGACGTCAGCGCGGCATCCACCAGCACCGCCCCGCGGGACAGGGCCGGGGTGAGATCCTCCTGCCGCGCCGCGGCCATCACCGTCACACCCGGCAGGGCCAGTAGCCGGTCACGGGCGTCAGCCCACGCCCCTGTCCGGGCCCGCCCCACGTCATCGATGCACACCACGATCCGGTTCTCGCCCGAGGGCCGGGCCCGCTGTACATGCCGGACCAGCAACTCGACATCGTCTGTGCTCTCCACCCGCAGCACCTGCAGCAGCCGGGGGCCGGCCTCCACCAGGCGGGCACAGCGCCACAGCAGCGCCGACTTCCCGCTTCCGCTGGGACCGGTGATGACGACATGGTTTCGCACCGCGAGGCCTTCAAGGACCTGCCGGCACTCGTACGGACGCACCACGTCGAGCCCGGCGGCGATGTGGCCGGGCGCCACGCTGACACCCGCGTAGAAGATCCGCGGATCCTCCCTGGAGGGGGTCAGGAAGTTCAACGGTGCGCAAACCCCTGCGCGAAGCGCCTCCTCGAGGGACTCGACGCTCACCTCCTGCATCAACTGCGCGGCCATCGCGTCCAGGTCGCTGACCGTGCGGGTCTCGGCAGTGTCGAACGTGGTCTGGCGCTGTCGGGCCGCGACGTCCGACAGATCGGTGAGCAACCGGGCCCGCAGTAGCTCCGCCACCGCCGGGTGCAGCCCCAGACCGGCTTCCAGAAGGCCGGCGGTGACCGGGGCAGGAGCATCCTGGCGGACCAGATGCGTCCGCTCCACCACCAACGGCGCGAGGCCTGGGTCGAGGCCAAGGCCCTTCAACCTGGCCCGCAAGGAGGCCAGAAGGTTCTGCCGGACCGCTGCGCCGGAAGGCTGCACCGTCAAAGCCTCGTCGAGTGTCTGCGTCCACCCGGTGACCGGGAGAGAGCTACCGAACGAGCCGTTGGTGACCACCGCCAGCCGCGCGCGCGGCGCTCCCGGCGCGCCGAGCCCCGACCCGTCGCTGAGCTTGAGGGCCTGGGCCGCGTGAGCCGCGATCTCGGCGAGTTCCGCATTCGCGATGGCGGCGGCCCCCGGGCCACGTTCCTTGCTCTGCACCAGCAGCCGGGTTCCGTCAGCGAGTTGGCAGTCGACATCCTCCAGGTACTCCGGGATCACTGCCATCACCGGCAGGCCGGCCACTGTCCCTGCTCGGCCCGCTGCCAGAAGCATGGCCGACAACGCGACCTGATAGGTCACCCCGGCCACATTCGCGGCTCCCGAGCGCAACATCGTGAACAGTTCCGAGAGATCCGCTGCCAACGACTTGGTCTTCTTCTGCCCCGAGCTGTGCTTTGCGGACTTCCCCTTACTCGTGCCCACCGACCTACCCCCGCCTCGACTACGCCCGTCCTGCAGCCCTGTGACACCGACCCCGCACGACCCCGGGACACGCCGCCTACGACGGCCGGCCTCGGGGCGAGCTGCGCAGAAGCACAGCAGACCAGGACCGCTCCGGGCAATTTCATCCTGATCGTGTCCGGTTGCCGGCGGTTCCTGGGGTTACACATCGCTGTCCGGCAGCGCACGCAGCAGGATGAAGATGGCCTCGCAGCCGCTCTCCAACAGGGTGCGCCCTTCTGGACGGATTCGGGTTAACTCAATTTTTCATGGGCCTTGAGCAGGGACGAACGAGGTATCCGCGTTTTCAGCCGGTGAAGACGTCGGCGTGGACGGGCACCGATCCGGCTGGCCGTGAGAGCGCCGACAGGGGCACCATGAGGTCTCGACGGCGGGCACGATCCCGCACCAATCCCTCCCCGAAGCACCCGAGTTGGGTGCCGGACCTCGACCTGTTCTGGAGTTGCTCATGTCCGCCCTGCCCCTGCCCGCCGGCCCCGAGCCGTCGGCGTTCTGCTCCACCTCCCACCCGGCCCGCATCCCCCGCCCTCGGCCGGGCCGGCTGGGCATCCCCGAGGTCGTGGTCGTCGTCGTGGTCGTCCTGGCGTTCGGTAACCGGCCCGTCCCGGCCGCGCTCGTGGTGGTTGCTGCCGCCGTCGCCGACCTGATCGCCGGCCGCCGCCCGAACGGCCCGGCGAGCAGGCCCTCTCGCCGCCGCAACCGGTGATGATGGGCCGCCCCGCCAAGCCCGTCAACGCCAGGGCTCGGCCCCGACTGTGGGTCCTGGCCGCGTACCTGCGCCAGCTCAAGGACGAGGCCGACGTCACCTACGCCACCCTGTCCGAGCGCACCGGTCCCACGAACACGCCGGGGTACCGTGGGGCCTCCACCCTCAGCCAGGCTGCCCGCGGCACCCACCTGCCCCCGATCGAGACGGTCCTCGCCTATGCCCGCGCTGCTGGTGACCCCGGTAGCCGGGCCGTGCAGCAGCGGGAAGCGACAGCCCAGAAGCTGTGGAAGGCGGCCGCGATCGAGAAGGCCCGCCCGCACCTGGCCGGCCGCGGCCTGCGGACCCGGCAGGTCCGCACCGCGGCCTCTCTGGGCCAGGCCCTGACCCGGCTGCGGGCGCGGGCCGGCCAGCCCTCATACAGCGCCATCGAGCGGGCGACCGACGCCGGCGGGCACCGCGTGCCGCGTTCGACAGCCCACCTGATCCTGGGCGGGCACATCCTGCCCAGCCGCGAGCAGTTGGCCGCGCTCCTGAATGCCTTCGACGTGACCGCCGCGGCCGCCACCGAGTGGCACACGGTCCTCGACCGCATTGAGCACCGCCTGCAGCCGCCCCCGCCGCCCGCGCGAGGGGGCTATACGTGCGCGGACGGCGACCCGGCCGTGCAGGAGTACCTCGAACGCCGCGAGCGCGACGAGGAGATCAAGCGCCGCACCGGGCAGATCCATCCGGACGAGACGTACGAGGACTACGAGGAACGGATGCGCGAGAGGGCGTACCGGCAGGCCGCGGACGACTGGCTGTACGAGGACTACGACGAACCCGAGGCCGACGGCGAGCCGGAGGACGAGGCCGAAAGGCAAGCGCGGGTCGCTGAGCAGGCCGCCTTCTGCGCCCAGTTGAAGGCCATGGTGGAGCGCGCGGCCCCCGCGGGGCAGGTTGCCGATCACGCCTGACGGCTCCCGAACCGACCGCCTGCGCCCCTCGTCCATCGCCGGCCATCCTCCCGGGCAGGACCGGGCGTGATCACCCGCGCCGCCAACCTTGGCGTTACAAACTCCAGCCAATGTTATGTACCGTCAGCTAAACTAGATGGTGGCGTTACATTTTTGCGGCTCGGTCGCTCCGCACCTGCTGGCGGCCGTTGCCGACCTGACTGTCCGACCTCACAACCCGCTTGCCGCTTCTGCTCCTGGAGTCCCCGGATGCCTTCCTCACGTTCATCCCACACCGCCAGTGAGGCGGCCTCCGGCGCTGCCGTGTCGGACAGCCCCGCCGCAGCCCCGGTGGAGCCGACTGACCCGGCTCCACGCTGGGCGGGCACCTGGCCCTTGAGTTTCCGGACCCCCCCCACCTCGTCGGCAGCGGTCAAGGCAGCCTCCGGCGATGCCGACCACCGCTCACACAGCGAGGACAGTGAGCCTGAGGCAGCTGGCGGTCCGTTGGCCGAGTCGGGAAGAGCCTCCACCGCCCCTGACGCGGGAACACCAGACGTCCCGACGACGCTGCACGAGGCCCGCAGCAGACTCCGGCAGATGATCGACGCCGCCATCGAAGGGCAACCCACACCCCTGTCTCGCGGCCCGCACCGTGTACTGCTCACCACCCCCGCCCACGCAACCGAACTGGGCTGGGACCTCACCGAAGCCACCACCCACAGCTTCGCGGACGCCCGTAAAAAACTCGGGGATCTGGTCCAGTACGGTGCCGAGGGCCACCCCCAGGTGCTGTGCCGCCACAAGACCCCCGTCGCCGTGCTCCTCCCTGCAGCCGAGGACGGCACAGCCGCCCCGCCTGCACCCGACACAGCAGCTCCGGCCGCCACACCCCCTGAGGGTCGGCAAACAGCCCAGACCCCCCTTCCGGCCTCAGCAGCAGCCGAAGCCGCCAAGGACCTCGCACCCGCGCCGACAACTGCCCCTGCCGAAGCGGCCGCTGCACCCACCACGCCCTCAGAAGCACAACCGGAACCGGTGCAGGCAGCCCAAGACACGCCTGCACCTGCCCACACACCCCCCGCCTCACCCGGCACCACCCCAGCCACACCGACCACCCCCACCGGCTCACCGGCCGATACCGCTCCAACCCCCGCCACCTCCACACCCAGCACTCCAACACTCCAGCACGCGGTCACGCCGCCGACCGCCCTCCCCGGACCCCCCTCGGTCCCGCCCGAGCCGGGCCCGCCGGCCTCCATTCCTGCGACGCCCGGTACCGGCCACGGGACCACCATCCCGGCCAGCGGCACGCCAGCCATCACTGCGCCGCGCACCCCGCGACGCCTGGCTGCACTCGCTCAAGCCCTGGACACCGTCCTTCCCACCACCGTCCCCACCGGTGAGACCACCACACCCACGCGCCTGATGGGCCTGCCGACGGGCATCCGCACCCTGGACGATGCCCTCGGTGGCCTTCAGCCCGGCCGCTTCTATCTCGTTGCCGCCGCCCCGGGCGCCGGATCCAGCCTGATCGCCACTGCCGCCGCTCGCACCGGCGCCCTCGATCAGCATCAACCCGTCCTGTACGCCGCCTCCGGACTCACCCGCGCCGATATCGCCGCACGCATCGTCGCCGCGCACCTGCCAGTCGATTACCGCCGGCTACGAGCCGGCCGTCTCACCCCCACCGAGCAGGACGACACCGCAGCCCTCCACCACCACCTGGCCTCAGCCCCGCTGTACATCGACGACGGCACCGACCTGACCACCGACGCGATCGCCGAGAGCGTCCCGGACCTGCCCGGCCTGGCCCTCGTCGTAGTCGACCGCCTCCAGACCACCGAAGACCCCCGGTTGCCGCTGTCCGGCCCGGCCCAGATCACCGACGCCGCCCAGGCCCTCGCCCACCTAGCCCGCACCCACGAGCTCCCCGTCCTCGCCGCCGTCGACACCGACGACCCCCACCTCATCGCCGCGCTCAGCCTCGACATCACCATCACCCTGACCCGCGACGCCGACCAGATCCACGCCACCGTCACCGAACGCGACCTCGGCCCGCAGGCCACCCTCACCCTCCACGCCGACCTCGCCCACGCCCGCATCACCGATCCCACCAACCCCTACGCCAGCCCCACCACCCCAGCGCCGCCACCGACCGCGCGCCCGCACACCCCCGCACAGCCCCCGCAGACACCCCTCAAAGCCCCCACCAGCCCATCCCCGGACCCGCCCACCGAGCCCGCCCCGACAGCCCACGCCGCCGCCCCACCCAGGCCGTCGCCCCGCCGCACCACCGCTCCACCCCCGCCCGAGGGCGGCTACGCAAACCGGGACTACAGCTACTTCATCGGCATGATCACCCGCGCCGTCGACGAAGCCCTCCACGACCACGATGGCGACATCACCGCCGCAACCGAAGCCCTGGTGAAAAAGGCCGTACCGAACGCCATGGCTCTGTTCGAGGCAACCCGCGTCGGCGGGAATTACGAGCACACCGTCTATCCGGAAACCCTCGAATTTCTCCGAAAGAAAACCAAAGACGGTGCCGACGAAATCTGGGAAGGCCGACACAACTGGACCAACACCCGCCTCATGGACGCCCTCCAAAACGGCACCCACCCCCCGATCACCGTCAACGCCCTCGACACCAACGCCAGCTTCCTGTCCGCCTTCAAGACCCATCTGCCCATCGGCGCCCTGATCCACGACCCCCACGGCGGCTTCGACCCCAAGCGCTCCGGCATCTACCGCCTCCCTACCCGTCCCACCTGGCACCACCCCCACCTGCCCGACCCGATCGGCAACCGCCGCGAAGACGGCCCCGTCCTCCTCGACGACGCCACCATCCGCCTCCTCATCCGCTGCGCCCGCCTCGGCCTGTGCGAGGCCCCGCACATCACCGAGCGCTGGACCTCCGGGGCCAGTGAAGGGCTCCTGGAAAAATTCCGCCGCGTCCTGACCGAGGCCCGCGCAAACGCCATCGAAGCCGACGACACGCTGACCGTCGAATACATCAAAGCCATGTACTCGAAATTCACCTCCACCATCGGAGAATCAAGCGTCAACCGCGACATCCGCCGACCCGACTGGATGCACATCATCCGCTCCCAGGCATTCGCCAACCTCTGGTATAAATCCCACCGGGCCCACAGCAACGGCCTCACCGTCGTCCGCGTCCGCGGCACCGACGAACTCCACGTCGCCGGCGACTGGCGCACGGTATTCACCGAAGGCCGCCTCACCACCCAGATGAAACAAAAAGACCAGTACCCCCTACCGAGGAAGAGTGCCCGATAGATGTCGACCGACGGATGGAAGAACTTCGGCAACTACGGCGCAGACCGCGACCCCGGAAACGTCCACGGCAAAATCGCTCTCGCCCGGGCCCTGGAAGACGCCCTCGAACGCATGATCATCGACGGCGGAATCAAATCCCCGGTCGGCACCCGCCGCGGCCTGAAAGCCCGCATGCGCTACCTCACCACCACCAAAGGCGGCCCCCGAGCCCTGGCCGACGCCGGCCTCCACGCCACGCCCGCCACGATCCGCGCCTGGACCCGCGGCACCCAGCGCCCGCGCCCAGCCAACCTCGAAGCGATCGACACTGCCTACTGGAACCTACGAGCCCGCAACGTGCTCGCCAACCCCGGCGCCCTCAAGCAACACCTCAACCGCAACGGCCGCGGCACCCGCCTCGAGATCCACCCCGTCAACCAGGCGGCCGTCGACCAGCCGCGCCGCCGCGACAACCTGAGGATCCAGCACCGGCAGGTCCGCTACATCTGGGACGACGCCGTCGACGCCCTCGTCGCCAGCGACCTGGACACCATGGAAGACCTCTGGGACGACATCATCGCCGAACTCGACTCCGACTGGGGCGCCTACACCTACGTCTCCTACATCGGCATCGGCGCCTGACATGACCGCCGCAGCCGGCCTGGCCGGCCCAAAGCGGCGCCCGGCGCCCGCGGTGTCGGTGATGGTCTGCGGGGGAGTGTGGGTTGGACGTCGTCTGGGAGTCGGCGGCGCAGGTGCGGTGCTCTGGTCGTTGACGCTGACGGGTGGTGCCCACGCGTTGCCGGCGAAGGGCCATGTCATTCTCACGCCGACCACCAGTCGTCGACGAGGTCACCTGGGGCCACCACCGCGACGGCGGGACCAGCCGCCGCTGACCCACCTGGCGGTGCCCGCGACCGGTAATCCCGGGCTTCCGGCACACCGGTCCGACGGCGCTCCCTGCTCCAGGAGGCGCCTCCGGGCACGAGTTCGGTCCGGGAGGAAAACAGAGGCCTCTCGCGCTCGTCCTACTTCCGCATGATTGCGGGTTCGTGGCGGCGCAGAAGTCGTGTGACGGCGTAGCCGAGGACGGCGGAGAAGACGATGAGTATCCCCATGTTCTGTAGCCAGGTGCTTGCGGCGTGATGGAAGAGCGCGTCAGTTGCGGTTGGATCGATCCGGGTGAGGTCGATGGTTGAGGCCATGGCGGCCGCCGCCCATCGGGACGGCACCACCCAGGCGACGATCCCGAGAACGCCGTGGAGGGGCAGTACTGTGCCGCAGAGCACCACCTGGACGATGGCGAGGAAGACCAGCAGCGGCAGGGTCACCTCTTCCTTGTTCACCAGGGCGGAGATGAACAGGCCGAGCATCATGGCGGTGAAGGCCAGCAGGGCCACAGCGAGCGTGATCTCCAACAGCGAGGCCATGAGTACCCCATGACCGCCGGGCGCGTTCAGGCCGATGCCGGCCAGGGCTACCAGCGTGAGCACGACCGCCTGCAGCACCGTGATGGTGCCGAGGACGACGACCTTGGACATCACATAAGCGGATCTGGACAGTCCGACGACCCGTTCTCGCTGATAGATGGCGCGCTCTTTGACCAGTTCGCGCACCGCGTTGGCGGCCCCGGCCAGGACGGCGCCGACGCAGAGGATGAGCAGCGTGCGCGTCGCCGACTCCCGGGTCAGCTGAGTCCCCCCGGCGAACCCGCGGGCCAACAGACCCATCACGAACGGCAGCGCGATCAAGACGGCAATGAAAAAGTGGTCGGCCTTGAGCACGGCTGCGTAGCGCCGAACCAATGTCCTCAGCTGCGCTGGCCAGGTCTGGCGCCGCGGAAGCGGCTGGCTCCCAGCCGCTGGAGCCCGCTGGGCGGGCTGCCGTGTGCCGGCAGCCTTGATGTACTGCCGGTGCTGCGGTGAGCGCCGATACTCTCCGGCCCAGTCCCGGCCGTGGTCGGCTTCGAACGCTTCGAACGCCTCCGGCCAGTCAGAGAAGCTGAAGAAGGCCAGGGCACCCTCAGGGGGCCCGTAGTA
This sequence comes from Streptomyces sp. NPDC046197, assembly GCF_040646295.1. Classification (NCBI taxonomy): domain Bacteria; kingdom Bacillati; phylum Actinomycetota; class Actinomycetes; order Kitasatosporales; family Streptomycetaceae; genus Streptomyces; species Streptomyces sp. NPDC046197. The sequence continues at coordinate 43,222 of NZ_JBEYZY010000046.1, forward strand.
GGCGGTCCTGCCGCCGGGGGCGAGGACGAGCAGCCGGTCACAGACCTGAAGGCTGAGCACACTGTGGGTGACCACAATGATGGTCCGCCCGTCGTCGGCCAGGCCGCGCAGCATGGTCATGACGGACCGGTCCATGCCCGGGTCGAGCCCGGAGGTCGGCTCGTCGAGGAAGAGCAGCGACGGCTTGGTCAGCAGCTCCAAGGCTACGCTGACCCGCTTGCGCTGGCCGCCTGAAAGGCAGTGGATGGGCTGCGCTGCGTGTTCCTGCAGGCCGAGCTCCCGGATGACCTCATCGGCCCGCTTCTCCCGTTCCGCCGGGGCGGTGTCCTGGGGGAAGCGCAGTTCAGCGGCGTAGAGGAGGGCCCGGCGCATGGTCAGCTGGGTGTGCAGGATGTCGTCTTGCGGGACGAGACCGATGCGCTGGCGCAGCTCCGCGTAGTCGCGGTACATGTCGCGGCCGTCATACAGGACGGTTCCGTGGTCGGCGGGGCGCAGCCCGGTAAGTGCGTTCAATAGGGTGGATTTGCCCGCGCCGCTCGGGCCGACCACTGCGAGCAGGCACTTCGCGCCGACAGGAAAGGAGATCCCGGCGATCAGCGTCTTGCGGCCACCGTCGACTGCGACTGCCAGGTCCTGTACATCGAGGGATACCTCACCGGTGTCGACGTACTCCCGCAGCTGGTCGCCGGTCAGACAGAATGCCGAGCGGCCGATGCCGACGATGTCCCCCTCGGCGATCAGAGCGTGGTCGACCGGACGACCGTTGAGGAACGTGCCGTTGTGGCTGCCTATGTCGACGATCTCGTACGTTCCGTCGGTGTGCGCGCGTAGTTCGGCGTGATGGCGCGACACACCCAGGTCCTGGTCGATGACGAGGTCGTTGTCCTTCTCGCGGCCGATACGCACAGTTCGCCTCGGCCGGGGCCGCACCGTCGTCGGCGTACGAAAGGTTCCCGTTGACGAGGGCTCCTGCACGGCAGACGGCCCCTCCAGCCGGCCAGCCGCCGGAGATCCCCGGTTTCGGGCGGTCAGTACAGCGCGCAGTACAGCGCGCGGCCCGGTGATCGGATTGCCGAAGCGGAGGACGCTACCGGGCCCTACAGCGCACGCCTGCACCCGGCGCCCCTCGGCGTACGTGCCGTTCTTGCTGCCCTCATCCACGAGCGTCCACTGGCCGACATCGGCGCACAGCACCGCGTGATGCCAGGAGACCCGGGCATCACCGATAGCTATGTCAGAGGCCGGATCCCGCCCGACGTGGTAACGCTGGCTCGGGCTCATCACCGTAGAACCCGTGTCGGTCTCGAGAACAAGTTCGGGTGCCAGCGGCACCCCAGGCCGCTCTCCCATAGCAGAATCCTAGCAAATGACGTGTATATGTGCTCGCTTCCACCACGCCCTATGAGCACAAGTCCCGCTACAGTGGGAAGGTAATCCGTTTGCAGCCGAACAAACGCGGGGAGCCGGGCGGTCCTGCCCGACTGCGACTTAAACAGGCGACCGGCCCAAGACGTCCACGGCTACATGTGCTAAACACTCGAACGCGGCCTGTGTCTGACTGTATAGCACCTACCCTGATGTGGGTTGGGTTGACGGCAGTTGCGCGACGACGCTTGACGTAATTTTCTTCCCGTCAGGTCGATACACATCGCACTCAATATATCGAAAGCCAGTCTTCCAGTAGTCTGCTTCTGATCCGATAAACCCTTCAACATCGTTTGGTGCATTCACGTAGTCGGAGCTGTACTTTTTCTGGCAGAGAGTGTTCGCATCGGTGTTGGCTGTTTGGTACGTCATACCCGTAGGCGGATTGACGTATCCAACGACCTGTCCGTCGTGCGGTGCATCGCATTGGGCGAGATAAGAATTGCCGTCCTTGTCGCTCCAGCAGTCGCCGATTGAACCAGTGTCAAGATACGAACCATCGCCAATTTTGCGGAAGCGGCCGACATTTCCCGAGAGTGTTGTGGTCTTGTCGAAGATCAGGCAGGCGGTGTTATGTACACCGCCGTCCCAACCTTGCCTGATGGGCGGGAGTGCATATGGTTGCGCGTCAGCCATCGCATTCACGGTTTCTGCCAGCAGTTGTTCGCATCGGCTGTTGCCATTCTCTTTTGCGTCATCCAGAGAGCTTGCCGGATCGGTATCGAGTACCTGGCCGTCATGGGCGGCAGCAGTGCAATCCGTTAGTCCCAATTTTGGCGGCGGCCCTACGAATTTCTCCTTCACCCATGCAGCATTGACGCAGTCGCCGGGGCGCAGTTCCCGGGTCAGCCCGACGGCATCTCCGTAGGGCATCACTTGGCCGGTCGAAGTCGGCCTGGGGGAGGGCCTGAGGGAGGGCTTGTGGGGGCCGCTGAGACCGGCCACCAGTGCCCACACCCCCAGCCCAATAACGAGCGACGCTGTAGCGGCCAGGGCGATGTTGCGGCGGACCTTACGCGACGGATGAGGCGTAGGAGCTGGTTCGGCTGTCTCCGGCTGTGGAGGGCGAGGCGGAGGCCCGGGGGCTGACGGTCGTTTGATGGGGCGCGGCATCTCCGTGACGGTCTGCTGGGGGGCTCGGCCGGCCTCAGTCGTGAGCTCGCGGAAAAGGGGGACCGCAGCGTCAGCTGATAGCCGGTGCGCGGGGTCTTTGGCAAGGAGCTTCAACAGCACGGGCGCCAGGTCGCCGGCACGGGAGGGCCGTGGGGGCTCGTCGGTGAGCAGTGCGGTGAGCGTGGATACGTAAGAGCTGCGGTCGAAGGGGCCGTGGCCTTCGACGGCGTAATAGAGCGTGGCGCCGAGGGAGAACAGGTCTGATTCCGGTGTCGGTTCTGCGCCGCGGGCGCGTTCCGGCGCAAGGTAGCCGGGGGTTCCGACGATTCCGGAAGCGGTGGTGAGTCGTGGTTCGCCGACGTCTCGTTGGAGTGAGATGCCATAGTCGCTGAGTAGGATCCTTCCGAGCCGAGCAGAGTCGGGGGCTTGAGATTGGGGGACGGTGAGCAGGATGTTGGAGGGCTTTACGTCCCTATGCAGGATGCCCAACTGGTGCCCTGCCATCAGGGCATCGAGGACGGCCAGGCCGAGCCTGGCTGTGTCGCTTGGTGACAGGGGCCCGCTGTCGCGGATGACGGCCTGCAAGTTCCGTGCTCCGGGTACGTACTCCATGATGATCCACGGGAGGCCGGCGTCGACGACGCAGTCATACACCGTCACTACATGGGGGTTTCCGCGCAGCAGAGCGGAGTGTCGCGCCTCGCCTCGCGCTCTGGCGATGCGGGCATTCAGCTCCTGTTCTGGAATCTCCTGCGGTACGGTGATCTCCTTGACCGCGACCTTGCATGCCAACTCCTCGTCCTGGGCAAGCCATACGCGGCCCATTCCGCCGGCGCCGAGGTAGTGCACTAGCCGGTAGCGCCCGGCGATCAGCCGACCAGCGGCACCATTCGTCCCCGCCATGTCCACCCTCCAGACCAAGTGTTGTAGGGAGCCAATTGCGGTCCGCCGCCATCGGAATGGGCTGTATGGCCACTGGCCCTTCCGTCGGATGGCTGGACAAGGTGCCATGAGTTCTGCCTGCAGGATCGTCGGTGCTGTAGATGTCCAGCCGATACATCGGCAGGCATCGCAGCGTGGCGTTCAGGCAGCAGGACGGCTTCCACTGGGGCCAGGCCCGCTGCCTTGGGTACCAAGGAGTGATCAGTCGCCATGTGGTACGCCTAGCCGAACCGTCAGTGATTCGGGGACTGAGCACGCCGCAGAGAGCGGGGCGTTCACGCGTCTAGCCGTTGCGGTGGCCAGCGCGTTGCGCGGCTGGACCGGCGCCGAGGTCGCCACCAGTCGCTCGACGGTGCAGCGGTCTCTGGATGTGGGCGTGGCTGGGGCGATTGGGGTGCCGGAGGCCCTGCGGTGCCGTCGTAGCGGTACGCGCTGATCGGGTGGAAGTCGGGGGAGGCTGCGGGCGCAGGCCATACCCGTTCCATATGATGTGATCAGTTTCGAGGCAAATACATATGAATGGGTCATTCGCAGTGCTCGGCGGAGATTCCCGCAGACCATCCTGGTGGGAGAGGGCGCCATGACAGGAGCATCGCGTTCTCGTGACAGGCCTCCCACCAGAGGGTGAGCAGGGGGCGCCACGCGCGCTTCAGCCTGCTCGCATTTGTGTTCAACACGCAGAACTTGACGGGGAAGGCCTGTCGGCCGACGAATGGTTACCCCTCCCTGGTAAGGGAAGATCCAAGGCGTTCCCGAACTTCAGTTGGTTACCCCCGACGGCGAGTTCGTCTGCCAGGACGCTCCTGCCCTGGCCCGCACTTGAACCGATTACTCGGAGCCGAGAAGTCCGAGAAGTACGTGATGGTCTGAGGGGGAGTGTCGGTTGAATGTCGTCGTTTGGGCGTCAGTGGTGCAGGTGCGGTGGCCTGGTCGTTGACGCTGACGGGTGGTGCTTACTGAGCTCTTTCAGCGTTGCCGCTCCAGGGTGAGGACGGCTGCGGCGATTGACGACATTCGATTCGGACTGCATCGGGCTTTGCGGAAGATCCGCCACGACTTCAGCCCCGGACGGCATGCCGCACCTGATGGTGGCGCATAGGCAGTAGCGTTCGTTTCCACAGCACAGAGGCCCCGGCCGTTCATGCAGGCGGCCACGCACTTCCGTTGGATGTCGATGCCCCGGACTCAAGGTTCACGGCTGGACAGGCTGCTCTATGCCGTTGGCCGTCAGCTGGACACGCTCCTTGATGCCGTTAGCCGTCGGCTGGACACGCTCCATGATGCCATTGGCCGTCGGCTGGACCAGGTGAGCCCGCGGCTCCAACGGCTGCGCGGGATACCGGCACGGTGGACTCCGTATCTGCTCGCGTCCGCCGCAAGCGCCGTCCTGACCTGGGCCGCGTTGCGCGGCCTGCTGCTCCTGACTGGACCGCACGGGGCGCTCGGGTGGGTCGGGCTCGGCGCCGTCATAGCGGTCGCAGCGGTCCTCCTCGTGCTCCTTGCTCGCCACTACCTTCTGATGAAGTCCGAACGGGAGGACCGGAGGCCGTTCGCTCTCTCGCTGCTCATCTTGGCGGCCGCATTCGCGGCGGCATTGGAGGCACTCGCCGGACTCACAGCACTGGTATCCCGGTACGGCACGTTCTCGGCAGTCCCTCTGTCCCTGCGGCAGTGCGAGCAGCTGTACCTGTGGCAGTCGGTGGGCTCCGTACCGCGTCTGAGGATTCCGCAACGCCTCGGCTGGGCCGAACCCGTGCAGCTGCCCGGTGTCTTGGGCGGGGTCCTCGTTCTGGCCTTCAAGTTAATCCTCGCCCTCCTGCTGCTCCGCACGGCGGTGGTAATTTTTCAGCTGGCACAACAGCACCGGCGGAGCGAGCGAGCCATCGAACTCTCGCTGCAGCGGCGGTCGCGTGGGGTACCCTTCTTCGCCCCATCGTCCTCGGCGCCGTTGATGACGGTGGCCGCTTCTGTGTGCCTGGTCTACTTCACCGTGGGCGCAGATTCGCCTGTACGCACGTGGCTGACCGGGCACCTTCCAAACCTGCATGTACTCAGCCTCACCATCGACGCGGCGGCCGTGTCCTGGTTGCCGGCGATCCTGGCGATTGTGGGGATCGCCTGCCTTGCGTACACCGTGTTCGGCGAGGGACCTGAACTGGACCGTTTCCCGTCCCCTCGAGAAGCCGGGGGCGCGCTGCTGACCTGTATCGCGATGGCGCTGGAGATCCTGGTCGCGGCCGCCGCGATTCTGGTGGTCGTGCACGACTTCGGCTGGGCCAGTCTGCGACCGGGCAGTGTGGGCGCTGGTACGACGAGCGGGGCGGCTTTGCAGGTGGTCGCCTGGCACCTGGCCGAAGCATTGCCGGGGCCCGATATCCCCCAGACAACGCACTGGACGCTGCAGCAGGACTTCACAGGGCCGTGGGCTGGGCTGGTCATCGTGTGCGAACTGATGGCGGTGTTCCTCGTGCTGATCTTTCCGGTGGCACGGGTGATCGCACAATGGGTGCACTTGTCCACGCCCTGGGTCCCTCCTGATCCGCCGCTGGTGGAAGTGCCTGCGAGGGTGGAACGTGACCTAAACAGGGCTATTGCCTACTTCAACCGCATCGGTGATGACCGTCTAACGCTCGGGGCGGAGCTGCTGGCAGTCCATTGGTCCCGATACGAGCTGGAGCGCGCCCGGCGTTCGATGTGGGACCTATTCGGCGACGGTCCGGTCTTCGCCGCCGCAGACAAGGCCATCACCAAGGTCGACGAGTGCTACGAGGCGCTCAGCAGGAGACCGAGATTCAGCAGCCGCCGCCCCCCGCGTCATGCGCCGCCCCCAGGGGTGCCAGAGCCCGCCACTGTCCGGAACGCAGCGGAGGCCGTGGCGGCCTACGAGCGCCTGGCCGCGCACTACAGGCCACCGTCGTCTCCCGGGTACGGCAGCGATCCGTGAGGTCACTGCCGTTTGCGGTTGGTGACACGGAGCGTTTTCAGCGTTGCCTCTCCAGGGTGAGGACGGCGGCGGCGATGACTGTTATGCGGTTGGGACTGCAGCGCGCTCTGCGGAAGACGCGCCAGGATTTCAATCTCGCGACGCTTCGTTCGACCGGTGCTCGCGCCGCTGACAGGGCCCGGTTGATCGTCCGCTGAGTCGCGGTGAGGCCTTGATGGGGAAGCCGTCTGATCGGTGTGGTCACCCAGGGGCCGGCCCCGATGTAGGCGCGGTCGGCGAGGACGGGGACGCCCTGGCGTTCGCAGATCCGGATGATGCGGTGGGTGCGGGCCGCGGTCAGGTCATGGGTGCGGCCGGGCAGTGCAGGGGAGATCCACAGCAGCTTGCCAGCGGGATCGGCTACGACCTGCACGTTCACGCCGTGACGTCGGTGCTTCTGAGAGAAATCGGCCCGGCTGTCACCGACACGGTCGCACTCGGCGAGTGTTCCGTCGAGCAGGACATGCTCGGGATCGGTCTCCCGCAGGACCTGCAGCAGCCCGGGCGCCCGCCGGGACAGATGACCGACGACGGCCGTCACGTAGGCGTGGGCGGTGCCGATCGATATGCCGAATCCGACGGCGATCTGCGCGAGCGTGTCGTGCCGTCGAAAGATCAGGCCGACGAGGGCACGCTGGTGAGGCGGGAGTTTGCACCGACGGTCACCCTCGCGGGTGATGATGAGCATGGTTACCCACTCGACCAGGGCGTGCGGGAGGTCGAGTACGGCAGGATAGGGAACCAACGAGGCTCCTACGCTGATGAGTTGAGACGTCGAACACCTCCCTCAACGGCACAGGAGCCTCGTGCGTTGCGGGAGCCCAACCCGTCACCCGATTGGTGGCCACTCTGAAAACGCTCACTCGTTGCGGGCATGATTGGCGAAGAGCCATGTCGTTCTCACGCCGACTACCAAGTCGGCGGTGACCGCAGTGGCTAGGTTTCCGGCCGCGTCGGCCAGTGCCCGCTCCCGGTGCCTCATCAGTGGTGCAACGGCCGCGCTGAGACGGCTCAGGAGCACGGTGATGCCCGCTGCCGACGCTGTGACCTCCCGGTTCCACTGACCGGCCACTGCAGTCCATTCGGCGTATCTGGCAAGGAAGCCGACAACGCCCCATTCCGTCCGGGATCACGCCGCAGCTGCCCGGGCCAGCGCCTGTATACCGACAGTCAGCTGCGTCCTCCGGCCGCCCATCAGATGATCGTGGATGGTGCCCGCTACCTTGAGCGCAAGCGCCGCCGCGATCAGTTCGTCCGCCTGAGCCTGTAACTCTGCCCGGTCATCGGCCCGTTGTTTGCGGGCTTCCGTACGGCGTGTCTGCCAGTCGTTCCCCGCCGCCCCGAGGAACACGAGAGCCACGGCACCGGCAGCACTGACGAGAGTGTTGAGGAGATCACCGTCCATACCCTTCCGGACACCGCAGCGGGTCCGTGAGTTCCCCCGCGTCTATCCGGACGGCGCGCTGGCCTGTTTGCCCGAGCCGAGCCGAGATCCTTCCGAGCGTCGCTTTCCGGCCACGTCACCCACAGGATATGGGCCCCGATGGCACGATTGTTCGATAGCCTCGCTCTGATCCGGACTCAGGTCCTGGGTGCGGCAGTGCGCGAGTGTGGAGACCGTTGAATCAATTCCGGCCACTCCCGGAGGGCGCGTGGCGTTCGTCGCGTCCAGCTTCCAGAGCCGTGCATATTGCTCTAAAGCATCGCAAAAACTATGCCATCCTGCACTAATGGCGGTTGCTCCTTGTAAACACATATTCGTGGCGTTATGTCGATCATTGTCCTGCATAGACTCCCGATGTCGGTGGGTGACCAGTTGACTCCTTGCCTAAAACAAAGTTGACTAGAAACTGACTCGGGTATCGGTTCATTGCGGTCGGCGGGCCTTGCTCCACGGAGCGTCACAGTGGTTCCGATGGGTAGGTAACTTGGTGAAGGCCACGGGCCGTTCAGGCGTCGGCCAGCGGAGTCTTCACGGTGAGCCAATCCCTGTGAGCGATCTTGAAACCGTAATGCTGGATAGGCACAGCCAGGCGCACGCGGTCGAGGCCCTCACGCGTACGGGTGTGAACGCGCCCAAGTTGTAGGAGGCGGGGCGCGGGTGGAATTGGGCACCTCGCACCCGGTCGTAATCTTCCGTTCATGAACCTTCGCTTGCTTGCCGGCTGTGAGCGGCTCATCGGCGTCAGGTAGCTCGCTGGTAGCCTGGAGAGCAAATGGGAAGGACCTCCATCCCGTGTGTCCCGCGGCGGCTACCGCGGGCGAGATGAAGGCCTTCACCGGTGATGTACAGGCCCTGGCCAGGCGGATCCGCTGTGCGGAACGCCCAGCCGGGGCCTGGTGCTATCGCCAGGGCGCCCAGACCATCACGGCCACAAGCAGTCCCATGGTCTCCAGGACGACGGATGCCCGCTCGGCTGTGACGTGTGGTTGCACCTGGCGCCACCGGTCTTTCAGCCAAGGGATCAGCTTCAAGACCGGCTCCTCCCCTCAGCCAGTGCAGGAGAGCGTCCTGCTCCGCTGGAGTCGCTGAACACGCCTCCAGCTGGAAGGCGTGGGCCGCGTTCTCGGGGTATGGGAACGGTAACAAGACATCGGCGGTTCGCGAATTCGATCTCGGCTATTCGGACACGTATTTGCTTGCCGTGCAGGGAAGTTGTGACCGGAGCCACCGCTTCCAAAAGCTTCAGCTCAGCGTGACCTGTCGGTTGGTGAGCCCGCCACGGGCCCGGCGCTCGTCCGGCGTGAGCGGTGCCTCCGAGGCCAGAGCGGTCGCGAGCCGCTCGGCGAACTCGGCGGCCGGCTTCTCCACGCCGACCCGGCTCGGCGGTGAGGGCGCGCTGGAGAGTGTCGGCGAGGTCGCGGCTGATGTCGCCGGACGCCGTGTCGTTCTGCCGGCCGAGGAGGACCGTGCCGTCGTCGCGGCGCAGCGTGGGTGATGGTCTGCGGGGGAGTGTCGGTTGAATGTCGTCGTCTGGGCGTCAGTGGTGCAGGTGCGGTGACTTTGTCGTTGACGCTGACGGGTGGTGCATGATTGGCGAAGAGCCATGTCGTTCTCACGCCGACTACCACCGTTGGGTACTACGGCGACGAAACCAGCGGAAGACACAAAGGCCCTCCAGGCCTCCCACCAGCTCCCACTCACACCTCCCGAGAACGGATCAAAGAAACCCGAGCACAATAAAAACGAGCCCTGAATTAGGTTCTGATATGCCGCGTCGCGGCACAATGATTCACCCCTTTGAGAAAACCACCCGGAGGGAATCGGTGCAGAATACCCGAAAACAGGTAATGCACCGGAAATGCACACCGCCTTCGTGGCGAGTTACAGAATCTCTCCGGGAGGTTTCCTGTCACTTTCAAGCATCGAGTGTTCCACGAGAGGTCCAGACCACTACTCCTATCACGTAGGGTAGCCGTTGCATGATTTATGTACCGATCCGAGGGCGTTACATGATGGGTACACATTAGGGGTAGGAAGGGTGTTCGGAGAACGCTTGAATGCAAGTCAGCTCCACCCTCGCCACCAGCAATTGAGCACCCCAAGAGATAAAAGCGCAGGTCAGAGATACAGAAGAGCACCAAAGTCAACTTGACGACACATCCTCAGAACAGTGACACCACTCCAAAATTATGTAACGCCAGCGAGGGCCAGCACTGGTCCCCTTTAGCCAGCCTGTAACGACGCGGAGCGGCGTTACAAAACCGTCGCGGAGCGACGGTGCAACGCTCCGTCACGTAGTGACGGCGCGTCATGTCTCCGGAGGAGACGGCGCGC